>DFCG01000029.1:261-12372 GCA_002367455.1 Acinetobacter sp. UBA3060
CGGTGTGCCAGTGGCGAGTAAATGGTCAGAATTTCTCGGGCCACCCGTTCCTGACGCTCACGTGAGGAATTGGCCAGTTCACGCAAGGCATAGGTACGTTCGGCCAGCTTGACCAGAACAACACGTACATCTTCGGTGACCGAGATCAGCATTTTGTAAATGCCAGACAGATGTTCACGCTGGTTATTATTGAAATGATCTTCCAGGCGTTTATTTTTTTCGATCAGCTCAGACAGCTTACCCATGGCAAGCGTACCTTTGACCAGGCTATGCACCTGTTCGCCGAACTGTTCCAATACTTCACTGAGTGGCATGACGCCTTCACGAACAGCACGATACAACATGGCTGCGGACAAAGTATCTTCATCGACATGCAGATGCGCCAGAATATCCGCCATCTCAATACCAGTATAAAAGGTATTGGAGCGGTGCTGAACCGTACTTTGCAGCTCTCTTTCTAATGTTAAGTGGGCGACTTCTTCGAGCTGCGTTAAAGGTGCGCCATCTAATATGCCACGAACCCGATCCAACCATTCAGTCAGATCCTGGTGTGCTTGTTCGGCATGTTCTACAGTCGTCTCCTGTGACAACTCATTGAGTCGTCCAGGGAGTTGCTCACGTACTGTGACCATACCCGTCTCCTACTTTTAAAAACATCATTTCTTTAATCGTTTATTTGATTTTCTTTTTCGAACAATGCGATTGATTCAACATGTCCAGTATGTGTAAACATATCCATCACGCCCGCTTGGGTGAGACGATAGCCCTGTTGTACCAAGAGTCCTGCATCTCTGGCGAGTGTCGCAGGATTACATGACACATAAACGATTCTTTTAGCTCCAAACTGAGGGATATAATGCATCACTTCTTCTGCCCCGGCACGTGGCGGGTCGATTAATAATGCATCAAAACCTTGATTTGCCCAAGTGTGGTGCGAGAAATCTTTGGTTAAATCTTGTGAATAGAACGATATTTGTGCAATACCATTGTTTTTGGCATTTTCCGCACCACGTCGAACCATTTCATCACTTCCCTCGACCGCAATCACCTGACCCGACGCACCAACACGGCGCGCCAAAGGCAAAGAAAAGTTTCCTAATCCACAAAACAGATCCAGAACCCGCTCACCCTGTTGTAGCTGAAGCAAATCACATGCCAATCGTACCATTTGCGGATTGATGCTTGAATTTACCTGGGTAAAGTCCAGAGGATTAAAGCCGAATTTTACATCAAAGTCATCAAGACCATAGTGTAAGCGTGCAGATGCTTCTGTATCATCTATTCGCGAAAGCGTTTCTTTGCCGGCAGGCTGCAGATACAGTTGCCAGCCTTTCTGTAACGTAAATTCGCGCAATTGGTTGACATCATCGGCAGATAATTTTGCAGTTTCACGCACCAGCAGCGCAATGTCCTGATCCCCCATGGCCAATTCTATATGACCGATGTCAGCCTTACCATTGAGACCTTGCAGCAATTGTTTAAGACGTGTAACCGAGCCAAACTCGCGATCCAAGATCATACAGCGATCAATCGNNCGATAATCTTCACGTTGTGAACGTAAAGGCGGTAACCATTGATCAGGCTGGATTCCGGCAAAATGCTGAAGATGTGATTTCAGCACATTCTGTTTCAGTTCAATCTGCGCATCAGCAGCAATATGCTGCATATTACAGCCACCACAAACGCCAAAATGTGAACACACCGGCTTCACGCGAATCTCGGAAGCGTCGCTCAACAATTCAAGACTGTCGGCTTCTTCGAGTTTCTTAACTTCTCGGGTAATACGGGCACGCACGGTTTCACCCGGCAAGGCATAACGGATAAAGACTTTCTTGCCATGTTTATGCTGCGGATGATCCGGATGTGAACCATAATGAGCGATGCCACGTCCCTCATGCGATAGTGACTCAACCTGAAAAATGTACTCGGGTTGCTGGATAGGACGTGCTTTTGCTCGATGTTTCATGAAAACCTAGGGTGTGGAGATGGGAAAATCAAATTGGGTAAATTCAGTTCGTTGCGAAGTCTCACGCCAAACTGATAAAAAGTCCGCATGCTGCGGTTGAGTATGCAAATATTGAATCGTGCTTTGCAGCAAATGCTGATAATCCGGCAGTAACAGTTGGCCTTTTAACAGCAACCAGCGGATATACACCAGCCAGGTATTCAGGACATCACCTTCACAATAAGACGTTAGTTCGGTCCATTGCTGATTGCGGACATATTCTGGAACCCGATAGGCTCCGTCACCGCGCTTGCCTGGATAGCCCAGCAAATGTGCAACATCATCCAGCTTCTGGAAATGACGGGCATGAAACATGGCCATCACATCCATCAAGTCGACATGACGATGATGGTAACGATTCTGGTAGTTATTATAACGCTTTTGCGTATCAATTTCGCCCTGATCGAACAGACTCGGTGCAGAGAGCCCATGATACATGGCGCGGTATAAAATNNGAGCCTGAATCCTGACGGCGTAATTTGGTCAAGGCCTGATCCAGATCTGCTTCGGGCAGGTCCAGACCAAACAGATGCGCGCCTGATTTGAGATCGGTTTGGGTTTCAATATCGAAAGTTAAAACAGGCAGGCGCATAAAACAGTGCTCAAATAATTATTCAGGATCTTGTACAGAGAATAACCCTGTAGACAAGTAACGGTCACCACGGTCACAGATAATACACACAATCACTGCATCCGGATGTTCTTCCGCCAGTTTAATCGAGGCCCACACTGCCCCACCAGAAGAGGTTCCGGCACTAATGCCTTCTTTCTGTGCCAGCTTACGCATGGTTTTTTCAGCTTCGATTTGTGGAATATCAATAATGCGATCGACTCGGCTGCGGTCGAAAATGGTTGGCAGATATTCTTCTGGCCAGCGACGGATTCCGGCAATGCTTGAACCATCAGATGGCTGTAAACCGACGATCTGAATATCAGGATTCATTTCTTTCAGGTATTTCGACACACCCATGATGGTGCCGGTGGTACCCATAGAACTGACAAAATGGGTAATTTTGCCACCGGTTTGCTGCCAGATTTCTGGACCCGTGGTCAGGTAATGCGCTTCGACATTGTCCGGATTTCCGAACTGATTCAGCACCAGACCCACACCATCATTCTGCATTTGAGCAGCAAGATCACGTGCACCTTCCATGCCCTGCTCTTTGGTTACTTCAATTAGCTCGGCACCATACGCAAGCATCGCGTCCTTACGTTCCTGACTCATATTGTTCGGCATGATCAGCTTCATTTTATAGCCACGCATTGCTGCGACCATCGCCAATGCAATCCCCGTATTTCCGCTCGTTGCCTCAATCAGGGTGTCACCCGGTTTGATCTGCCCACGCTTCTCGGCCTGCATGATCATATTATAGGCTGGACGGTCTTTGACCGAACCTGCCGGGTTATTGCCTTCGAGTTTCGCGAGTACTGTAGCTTGAGTGTGACTTGCCAGACGCTGTAAACGCACCAGCGGCGTTTTGCCTACATAATGGTCTAACAAAAATTCATCTGCTTGAAAATCAGGGGTGGTATTACTCATTATTTGCACCTATATCGAGGTGCGGCTATTGTATGAAAAAATGCTTTTCCCTGCACCCATTTAGCAAGGCTTTTTCAGAAAACTCACTAAAACTCACACACTATCAAGCCATAAACTACATTTCCCGATAATTTAGCCAGGTGAAGCAGCTCGCTAATGAAGATGAAAATACTATTTCAGTCTGGCACTTTTACAGATTGAAATTTCGTGCGTCTTAGTCTTGCTGTACCTGAGCAAAATTAACTGAAATCTCTTGTATTTTTAACTGCTAATCCGAAGCTTTATAAAAATTATGCTTAAATTTTAACTGTCGATTTAAAGCATGCTAATATGCCAGGCATAAAGAAAATACTGCTTAAATCATGTCAACGATCAACAAAAAGCTGTTTAAACGCCTACACTTAAATCATGCCTATGGACAGCTGATTGCGCTGATTTTTGTGCCGATTACCATTTTGGCCTGTGTCGGTGCCATGCTGGTGTTGACTGAGACCTCGAATGCCGCACGTGCCCAGCAGAAGCAGATGGCCATTGCGATTCTCACCCGTTTTCAAGGCACCTCAGAATATGCACTGGATATCTTGAATCTGTATCCATGGCAATATGACCAGGCTCACAACGCCATGCAGAACATGCTGAATGAAAAGCATCTGGTGCGGGCAGCAGTTCTGGATGAAAATGGCAAGAACCGTTTGGGCATTGGTTTTCAGGAACAGGCGCCTTGGCCAGAATTTGAGAAAAGCGGCAATTTTGTTGGTCCGATTCTGCATCAAGATAATCATATCTATGCCATTAAAGTGAATGAAAACACTTTTTCTACCGGCTGGCTGGCGATCGAACTGGATAACCAGCCGCTAGCAATTGCCCGTTACCGAGTACTGATCGTACTGATTGCGACCGGATTACTGACCTTATTATTGTTATTACTTTGCTTGAATTTCTACTCACGGCGCTGGATCGCCCCAATGTATGAGATTCGCATGCAATTGCAACGTCTGAATGCCGATACCCTCGGCCAGCATATGGTGATTAACAGCACCGGCGAGCTGCGTTTATTGCAACGTGATATCGCCAATGTGGTGAAACGTTTGCATTTCAGCTTTCTGGAACTGCGTGAACATACCGAACAGACCGAAGACGATTTACGCCGCACCCTCGACACTTTAGAAGTCCAGAATATTACCTATCGTCAGGCACGCGACCAGGCGATCTCGGCCAACCAGGCCAAGTCGGTGTTTCTGGCCAATATTTCCCATGAATTGCGCACCCCGCTGAACAGTATTGATGGTTTTATTCATCTGTTGTTACGTCAGGGCAATCTCAGCAACGAGCAGAGCCTGTATTTGCAGACCATTCGTAAGTCTTCGGCGCATTTGCTGGCACTGATCAATGATGTTCTGGATTTTTCCAAAATTGATGCCGGCAAACTGGAACTGGAAACGGCACCTTTTGATCTGGAAGAAGCGATTTTTGATGTGATGGACATGTTGTCACCTCTGGCAGCACAAAAACATATTGATATGGCCTTCTATTATGCAGATGGTGTGCCAAAACACATTATTGGTGATGCGCTACGATTTAAACAGATTCTGACCAACCTGATTTCCAATGCGATCAAATTCACTCCGGATGGAGAAATCATTGTCCGGGCACGCATGGAACATGATGGAATGGATCAGTGTGTGCTGCATTTTAGTGTACAGGATAGCGGCATTGGCCTGAGTGGTACCGACCGTAAAAAGCTGTTTGAGTCCTTCTCGCAGGGTGATACCTCGGTGACCCGTCAGTTTGGCGGTACCGGTCTTGGTCTGGCAATTTCCAAACAGCTGGTCAGCCTGATGCATGGCCAGATTGGTTTTGAAGACAATCAGGAACGTGCTCCAACCGAAAAAGGCTCTACTTTCTGGTTTACTGCCCAGTTCCTGGTCGATGAAGATACCGTGATTGAGCATCCAGATTTTAGCGAATTGACCGTGGTGTCTTATCTTGCACATCCGGCAACTGCGAATGTGCTGCGGCATTATCTGGAAAATTATCAGGTTAAACATATTGAATGTGCATCAATTCTGGATCTGTTTAGCCGTCTGAATCATTTACAGAATAGCGAAAATACCTGGCTGATCGTCGATCATAGTGGTGACAGTGAAGTCTTGTTACGCGAAATCCGTTCACGTTACCAGGGTCATCTGGCTGTCTATGGTTATCAGATGCAACTGGATCCAAGCATGCTCAATGACCATCGTGCCCGTGCCCTGCATCAGCCACTNNCTGGGCGAACTCAATGTCACCACGACCAAAGCCCTCAGCGGGCAGGAAGCGATCGATATTATTCAGCGCCGTTATGAACAGAAACAGCCAGCATTTGATCTGGTCTTTATGGACATTCAGATGCCAGTCATGTCGGGAATTGATACCACCCGTGCCATTCGCTCATTGGAATCGACTTTTGAAAATCATAACCGCCTGCCGATTATTGCACTGACGGCACATGCGCTTTCTGATGAAAAACATAAACTGCTGCAAAACGGCATGGATGATTATGTCACCAAGCCGATCCAGATCGAGCAGATTATCCAAATTTTGACGCACTGGACCACCGAGCATTTTAAACGGATTCCGGTGCTAGAACGTGCCAATGTGATTGATGCCCTAGATCCAAATATTCTGGACTGGCAGCAAAGCCTGCAACTGGCAGCTAATAAGGAAGATCTGGCAGTAGACCTCTTACGCATGCTGGTGGACAGCTTTGCAGATGAACTCGATGAAATGCAGCAACTGATTGAACTGGAAGATTTTCCACAACTGGAACATGTGCTGCATCGTTTATACGGCGCGACCCGCTATGTCGGTGCACCGACTTTACAGAAAGTCACCGGTAGCTTTGAACAGTTCGTTTCAACCCTGCGCAAAGAACGCCGTAAGGCCGATGAAAACTTTGTTCAGGACGTGCTGAAATATTTTGATGAACTCAAAGCCGTGGTTGAACAGGTTGAACAGGCTGCCCAGCAAATTTTGAAGCAACATTTGAATTAAACCTCTGAAGTGGCTCAGTCCATGACTTAAGAAGTGTGACTGAGCTGTCATGCAAGCCTAAAGGCTGCATGCTATGCTCAAGCCAGGAAAAATAAGGAAGAATGCCATGTCACTCGTGCGCTTGGAAAAAAATAACGGCATTGCCACTGTTACACTGAATCGTCCGGATAAACGCAATGCCATGAGCTTTGCCCTGCTGCGCGAACTGGTCGCGACTGCACAAAAAATCAAAAAAGATAAAAGCATCCGATGTGTGATTTTAACGGGAGAAGCCCAGGTCTTTAGTGCCGGTATTGATCTGGCAGATTTAAATAATCCTAAAAATCGTGCTTATGCCGCATGGGAACTGATCCGTCCGGGTCAAAGCTTATTTCAAAAAGCATTTCTGGTCTGGCAGGAATTGCCAGTCCCGGTGATTGCAGCGATGGAAGGCTTCTGTTTTGGTGCCGGCATGCAGCTTGCTCTGGCCGCAGATATCCGCATTGCCCATCCTGAGACCAAAATGTCAATTATGGAAACCCGTTGGGGACTGGTACCAGACATGGGACTCAGCCGCTCACTGAAAGGCCTGATTGGTATTGATCTGGCAAAAGAGCTGACTTTGACTGCCCGGATTTTTGAGGGCGAATATGCCAAAGAAATCGGTCTGATCACCCATGTCGATGAACAGCCATTGGCGAGAGCACAAGCCTTGGCTGAAGAAATGCTGCAACGTTCTCCAGATGCCCTGATGGCTTCTAAATTTGTACTGGATGCCATGCAGCATCGTCCGAATAAATCCCTGCGTATGGAAAAAATCTGGCAATTGAAATTGCTGCTGGGTAAAAACAGTCAATTGGCCCGTAAAAAAGACAAGAACCCAGAGGTTCAATTTGTGCCACGCCAATACAAATAAGTCGAGTCTGAGTCAAAGCAAGGAATAAGAGAAAGTATGCAATTGAATCTTGATACTAAAATTGCCTTCTTAGGGATGGGATTAATGGGCGCTCGCATGGCTATGCGTCTGCTTCAGGCAGGTTTTCAGGTGGCGGTCTGGAACCGTACACCTGCGGCCTGTTATCCGCTGTTAGACTTAGGTGCGACTGCGCTATCTTTAGACCAGATTGCAGATTACCCGGTGATACTCACCTGTCTGGCAGATGATCAGGCAGTGCAATCTGTTTTTGCTCAGATCGAACCGTATTTGCTTACGGAGCAAGTGATTGTGGATTTTTCCAGTCTTTCGGTACAGCAAACTCAAGCACTTGCCGCGCAAGCACAGGCCAAGAAAGTAATCTGGATTGACTCTCCAGTTTCAGGCGGTACCGCCGGAGCTGAACAAGGCAGTCTGGTGATTTTTGCCGGTGGTAATGCCGCGACTATTGAAAATCTTAATCCGATCTATGCAGTACTTTCACAACGCGTGACCCGCATGGGTGATACGGGTACCGGTCAGGCGACTAAAATCTGTAATCAGCTGATTGTGGCTGCCAATAGCACCTTGATCGCAGAAGCGGTCGCCCTTGCTGGACTTGCCGGGGTGGATACACGTTTACTGGCGCCTGCGCTGGCGGGTGGTTTTGCCGACTCCAAGCCTTTTCAGATTCTGGCACCGCGTATGGCCACGCAAACTTTTGAACCGGTGCAATGGAAAGTACAGACCTTATCCAAGGATCTGAATAATGCCGTGCAACTGGCACAAAGCTTTGACCTGGATGTTCCGGTGGCGACTCAAGCTTTAACGCAGTTACATGCTCATCAAGCCCAAGGCTTTGCCGAAGCAGATCTGGCTACTGTAATCCAGCAACTAAAACATTCATAACGCTTGATTGATGCGGCCTTGAATATTGAAGAGAAAGACATGATTAAACTTGCCGTCAACCTGTCGATGATTTTTACCGAAGTGCCGCTGATCGAACGTTTCGCGCTGGCTCGTGCACAGGGCTTTAATCATGTGGAAATCCAGTTTCCTTATGAACTTACGATTGGCCAGATTCAAAACCAGCTCAGCACCCATCAGCTAAACTTATGCCTGATTAATGTGCCGGCAGGTGATTTAATGCAGGGCGGTCATGGTCTGGCCGGCATTCCAGGACAGGAAATCGAGTTTCGTCATGCTGTTGAGCAGGCCATCCAGTATGCCACAGCGTTGAATGTACCGCGGGTCAATATTCTGGCAGGAAAACAGCCCTTGGACTGTGATCTGTTGCCCTGCCTGAACACGCTGGCGAGCAACCTGAAAATGGCCTGTTCAATGCTGCTTGAGCATCAAATTGAACCGGTCTTTGAAATGATCAATGGCATCGATATGCCACGTTTTTTGATTCAAAATGTTGCTCAGGCACAGGAAATGCTGGAAGCAGTACATCATCCGGCCTTAAAAATGCAGTATGACTGTTACCACATGGCAATGATGGGCGAAGATGTACTGGAAACTTTGCAAGAAAATATTGCCTCGATTGGTCATATCCAATTTGCGGATTGTCCGGGACGACATCAACCAAATACCGCCTCTATTCAATATCATGATATATTTCAGTGGTTAAAACATAGTCAATATCAAGGTTATGTCGCTGCCGAGTATAGACCCAGCGGACATTCCAATGATTCCTTTGGCTGGAAAGCCGAGTTCTTTCCGGAGCATGACTGAGTGGACTGCGGCTTCATTTGAAATTCAGGACTAAAACCGCTATATTAGACCATGCATAATTGTTAGGAAATTACACACCCCATGAATTTAGAACCATCGCCCAGCGCTTCTAATTCTCACGATCTTACTATGAATTCAAATTCTCAAGCTGTACAGGACTGCTTAAAAGTCGTACATGCTGCACTTGAAGATGTAAAAGCAAAAGAAATTGTTGAGCTTGATGTNNGGTTATGTTGTGGTTCATTGTATGCTTCCAACAGCGCGTAAATTCTATGACCTAGAAAGCTTATGGCGCAATCCTGCAGATACAGATTCTGTAGCGTAAAAACCGAATATTCAAAAAAGCGACCTGTGTAGGTCGCTTTTTTATTGCCTGCGCATCGGACTTTATAAGCCTTAATACCACTGAACCTATAGCTATTTTTCTTTAATTTTTACCTGCTCTTATGCACCGATTTAACTGCTGTTTTAAGCTCAATTCATCATAAACATAGAAACCCGATGACTGCGCAACAATCCTTATAACACGATATAAAATATTGCAGCATAAAAACCACCCAGGGCGGTTTTTATTTAATCCTCCCCGACCCTCCTTTTTCAAAGGAGGGAGCCTTTAGCAAAAAATCCCCCTTTATTAAAGGGGGACTTAGGGGGATTCTAATGATTTAAATGATTAGTGACCCGTACCATTAATGGCTTTGGTCATATCTTCCACCACTTTCTTGGCATCACCGAAGATCATCATGGTCTTGTCATTATAGAACAAGTCATTGTCCAGGCCCGCATAACCGGTCGCCATAGAACGCTTGATCACCATAATCGTACGTGCTTTATGCGCTTCCAGAATTGGCATACCATAAATTGGCGATGTTGGATCATCTTTCGCCGCAGGGTTGACTACGTCGTTGGCACCAATGACCAGCACCACATCTGTTGCCGGGAAGTCCGAGTTGATCTCGTCCATTTCCAGGATGTCTTCATACGGTACGTCCGCTTCAGCAAGCAATACGTTCATATGACCCGGCATACGACCAGCGACCGGGTGAATCGCGAAACGAACCGTTACGCCTTGCTCTTTCAACAAGTTAGCCAGTTCTTTTACCGCATTTTGGGCACGGCCTTGCGCCATACCATAACCCGGTACAATCACCACGCTGTCTGCATTTGACATCAGGAAGCCTGCGTCATCTGCCGAACCTGAACGGTGATTACGTTGAACCTGTTCACCTGCTCCTGCTGTCGGCGCAGCTGCACCGCCCATCGCACCACCAAACAAAACGTTGATGATTGAACGGTTCATCGCTTTACACATGATGTAAGACAGAATCGCACCTGAAGAACCCACCAGTGAGCCTGCAACAATCAACATGTTGTTTTCTAGGGTAAAACCAATACCAGCTGCTGCCCAACCCGAGAATGAGTTGAGTAGCGATACCACCACTGGCATATCACCACCACCGACTGGTGCAATCCATACCCAGCCGAATGCCAGCGCAAGGCCTGTCATCGCCCAGAACGAGGTCATATTGCCAGTCAGGAAGAAGTGAACACCAAAACCTAACATAGCAATAAAGATGATCGCCTGAACCGGTTTCACCCATGCACCTGAAATGGTTTTTGCCCATTTCTTTGCAGCCAGTTTACCGTAAGCAAAGACTGATGCTGTAAAGGTAATCGCACCCACGAAACAGCCTACAAACAGTTCAAATAAATGAACACGGCTCATTTCATGGAAATTGACACCATTGGCAGCCAACAGGTCTGGACCTAGTTCAATCAGTTTGTTGTTGTGAATAATGGCAGCGACAGCAATCAGTACCGCAGCTAAACCCACCAATGAGTGCATCAACGCCACAGTTTCAGGCATCTGGGTCATTGGAACTGTACGTGCACGGGCAATACCCAAGATTGCACCCAGCACCATTGCGCCAATGATCATCCAGACGACTGGATTTTCCGCTACAAAGAAGGTGGTTACGACCGCAATGGCCATCGCGATCATTCCGTAACGGTTACCGGCAATCGCAGTTTTAGGACCTGATAAACCACGTAGCGTCAGGATAAAAAGAACGGCACCAATCAGGTAGAACCAATCCGCATATTCTCGAATCATTTCCATGGATTAACCCTCTTTTTTCTTTTGCTTAGGTTTAAACATTTCCAGCATACGTGCAGTCACTGCAAAGCCACCAAAAATATTGATACTGGCCAGGAACACCGCAATTGCACCAAGCACGCTCACCACGTTAATGGTCTGGAAATCCACGCTACCTTCAACGCCAATCACCGGCAGGCCAACGGTCTGAATCATCGCACCGACAATAATGATCGATGACAAGGCATTGGTTACTGCCATCAACGGCGTATGCAATGCTGGTGTTACACCCCACACCACGTAGTAACCTACGAAAATGGCAAGGACAAAAATCGTAATTGTTTCAACCATGAGTCTTCTCCTTAACCACGTTTCAGCAGCACTTGGCCGGCATGAGTGACAAGTAGGGCTTTTTGAATTTCTTCTTCTTGATTCAGTACAAAATTTTTATCTGCATCAAATAGTGTTTCAACGAAGTTAAATACGTTGCGAGCGTATAAAGCAGAGGCTTCAGTTGATACAGTCGACGGAATATTTGGAATGCCGAGAATTTTAACGCCGTTGTCGGTATAGACTGTTTCACCACATTTTGAACCTTCGACGTTACCGCCAGATTCTACTGCCATGTCCAGAATTACTGAACCGGGTTTCATTTTCGCAACTGTTTCAGCACGGATTAAACGCGGTGCATCACGGCCCGGTAAAAGAGCGGTAGTAATCACGATGTCAGCATTTGATACCGCTTTATCAACAATTGCAGCCTGATCGCGGATGTATTCTTCACCCGGCATCCAGCCATAACCATTTTT
>DFCG01000156.1:0-295 GCA_002367455.1 Acinetobacter sp. UBA3060
ATAAAATCAGGCATTTAGTTGAAAATATGTTTTGTAGATTAAAGCAATTTAGAAGAATAGCTGCTCGATATGCCAAGCTCAAAAGAAATTATCAAAGTTCTGTTGCTTTAGCCTGTATATTTTTATGGCTACCTTTATAGGTTTAATTATGAACAGTAAATGTCAACAGACCCTAATTTAAAAAGTAATTTTTATAGTAAAAATATAGATGGAATCGGATCAGCAAAGTCTGAAAATATGGATTTTATTGTGTATTTTAAAAATTAATATGATTTAAAGAATCCCTGCTCCTGGC
>DFCG01000156.1:421-15226 GCA_002367455.1 Acinetobacter sp. UBA3060
CCACCACCGATACATAAGGACGCAATCCCTTTCTTGCCGCCTGTACGTTTTAAGGCATGAATCAAGGTCACAATAATACGAGAGCCAGAAGAACCCAATGGATGACCAAGCGCACAAGCACCACCATTAATGTTCACTTTTGCTGGATCAAGTTTAAAGCCATCAATGGCTAACATAGTGACCATGGCGAACGCTTCGTTGATTTCCCAAAGGTCAACCTCCTGAGCATCCCAACCGGTTTTTTTCAGGACTTTTTCAATCGCACCAACAGGTGCAATAGTAAATTCTGACGGATGCTGCGAATGGTTGGCATAGGCTAGAATATGAGCTAGCGGTTTTAAATTACGCTGCGCAGCAATTTCACTAGAGGTAATCACAAGTGCTGAAGCACCATCTGAAATTGAACTGGCATTTGCCGCAGTAATGGTTCCGTCTTTTTTGAACGCTGGACGCAGAGTTGGAATTTTGTCAGCCTTGGCATTTAAAGGCTGTTCATCCTGTTCCACCACCACATCGCCTTTACGGCTACTGACAGTGACCGGTACGATTTCATCTTTAAAGAAACCTTGCTGCACCGCCGTCACGGCTTTATTTAAGGAACCAATCGCATAGTCATCCTGCTGCTCACGGGTATAACCTTTTTTATCCGCCATTTCCTGAGCAAGAATTCCCATCGACAGGCCTGTTTCCGCATCTTCCAGACCTTCCTGGAACATATGATCAATGACCTTTCCATGCCCCATACGGAATCCGGCACGTGCCTTGTCCATCAAATATGGTGCGTTCGACATCGACTCCATACCGCCAGCCACCACAATCTCTGCTGAACCGGCTTTGATCGCATCTGCTGCCTGCATCACGGCTTTCATACCAGAACCACAAATTTTATTAATCGTGGTCGCCCCCGTGGAATCCGGTAGACCCGCCTGACGCATGGCCTGACGTGCCGGACCCTGTTTTAAACCAGCAGGAAGAACGCAGCCCATAATCACTTCATCAATATCATTGGCCGACAGACCTGCGCGTGCCACTACTTCTTTAATTGCCACAGCACCCAAATCTGGCGCGGTACAGCTTGACAATGAACCTTGAAAACCGCCCATCGCGGTACGTACTGCATCTACAATTACGATCATTTTAGTTTCATCCTTTTTCATCATTGTTATCAACCCTACATAGCCAAAGTACTGTAGGGCTGGTCCTTCGCAATCATTGCGGGTTAAGCCTGTGCGGTAAAATATGCTTCAGGCAATTGCATGACCAGTTCCGCACCGGCCTGAATACGCTGGATTCGTGCACTCAAATCCGGAAGTACTTTGGCCACATAATAGTTGGCCAGTACCAGTTTGTTCTGGAAGTAACTATCGTCTTTGGCTGCGGCGGCTTTGCTAATCCGCGCATACATATAGACAAAGCTGAGCAGCCCAACCGCATGTAAATAATCGACAGCAATCGAATTAGCAAAATCAGGGTTCAGCTTAGACTGCTCGACGATGAATTTGGTGATATCTTCAAGTTGCTGACAGGTCTCTAATGTCGCCGTTTTAATCGTCAATGAATCATCTAGACTTTGTGCAAATTCACGGATTTCAGCAATATATTCCGCGATATAAGCACCATTACATTTGGTGGTTTTACGCCCAATCAGGTCAATCGCCTGCACGCCATTGGTGCCTTCATAAATCTGTGAAATACGCAGGTCACGGATACACTGTTCCATGCCCCATTCACGGATATAGCCATGACCACCGAAGCACATTTGCGCTTCCAGTGCAGAATCCAGTGCCTTGTCGGTCAAATAAGCTTTGGCGATTGGCGTTAACAGCGCCACACGGTCAGTCGCTTTACGCACGGCTTCAGGATCGGTTGAGTATTTGGTAATATCCAGTTGTTGACCTACATACACCGCAAACGCACGTGAAGCTTCATTGTTGGCACGCACATTGAGCAGCATACGACGTACATCGCCATGGACCAGAATTGAATCGGCTGGTTTTTCTGGAGATTTTGCACCAGTTGATGCACGGCCCTGTAAACGATCCGTCGCATATTGTGCCGCATTCTGGTAGGCAAATTCTGCTGCACCAATGCCCTGAATTCCCATAGATAAACGTTCGTAGTTCATCATTACGAACATGCCGGCCAGACCTTCATTTTCATTACCGACCATATAGCCTTTGGCGCCATCAAAGTTCATGACGCAGGTCGCCGAGCCTTTAATTCCCATTTTATGTTCGATCGAACCGGCAGCTACTGTATTACGCTCACCGAGTGATCCATCTGCATTGACCAGGAATTTCGGCACAATAAATAATGAAATACCACGGGAACCTGCTGGTGCATTCGGAGTTTTTGCCAGCACCAGATGAATGATATTTTCACTCAGATCATGCTCNNGTGCCCGACCATTCACCCGTATAGAATTTTGGTAAATAAGTTTCTTTCTGTTCCTGTGAGGCGCGGTCACTGATCGCCATACCTGCACCCACCGTTAATAGCGGATAAAGCATGAAAGATGGATTGGTGCTCCAGATCATTTCATCCGCCAGAACCGTGAGCATTTTCGGCATGTTTTGCCCACCCCATTCTTCAGGAGCACCCAAGCCCACCCAGCCACCTTCAGCAAACTGTCTGAAAGCTTCTTTAAAACCTTTTGGTGTCGTCACTTCACCGTTTTTAAACTGAGCACCACCTTCTTCATCAGCAGGACGATTCAGGTCAAGAATGACATTTTTAGAAAATTTGGCCATCTCTTCCAGAATTGCATTTGCCGTCGCCATATCTAAATGTGCAAGATTTTCATTACCTTGCCAAAATTGTTCAGCTTGGAATACATCATTTAAAATAAATTCCATGTCTTTTAGCGGCGCATTATAAATCGGCATTTTTAAATTCCTTAAAGGGTGATACTCAATCCTGTTGCCAAATATTTTCTAATTTTCATTAGAATCCAAACAGGCGATTTTAAAATCGTGATATCCAATTCTTGCAGTATTAAATCTATATCTAGATTCATAAAGTTGCCTTAAAAATCACGTCTTCATGTTCAGTATGAGTGACTGAATATGCCAGCTTAATATTGATCTACTTTCCGTACTAAACCCTGATAAATATGAGCTTAAAACAGTCGAAGGATTTAGCTTCGTGTGCTGAAACAATAAAATAATTATACTGAAAATGGAATTTTATTTAGCAAAGTTGATCTCTAGGGTTCAGTTTTCTTGACAATATTTCTGTCTGCTTAGCATCGCTATTTTTATTTGTCAGCAGTTGCTGCATAAATATACAAAATGAGATAAATATCACGACCTTAGTTTTATAGCCATCGCGTGCAAAATTGCATATCCTTGAAAGGTTCTTTTTCGAAAAGTATGGACCAAGAAGATGACGACTGTAAGACAGCAGAACTTCCTTCTTCGTAAAGAGAAGATCCTCAGCATGGCGGAAAGCCTGCTACTGGATAATAATCAGGACATTACCCTGAGTGAGCTGGCTAGTGAACTGGACATCGCAAAAGGAACCATCTACAAACATTTTAAAAGCAAGAACCAGTTATATTTAGAACTGATTATTCTGAATGAAAAAAGAATTCTAGAAATATCAAAAAAGCATAATAACGATATTAAAAATTATGTTTCACAATATATGCTTTATCACATGCTCAATTCAAACCGAACCATCCTGTTGCATGTCATTGAAGAGCGTTTAACCAATAACGAAAAAAATCTGAAAGAGTTATTTCAGGAGCTTTATCGTATTCGTGAAGAACGGATTATCCGGATTAAAGACATCACCCATGATTATCTGGTGGCTTTAGAAAGTGCCATGTCGATTCGCGATTATTTATCTTATATCTGGACAGTCACCTATGGCGCTTCGCTGTTATTAAATTCGACCAATTACCAAAAAGCAATTGGGTCACGTGAACGTTTAATTAAACTTTATATTAATCAGGCACTCATGACGCCAGATAAAATCTCATCGGTATAATCACTATAATAAAAAAATGCCTGATTCGATCAGGCATTTTTTTATTTGGTTGTATGAGTTCATAAGATCACTTTCGCGATCTAACTCAACAATGATCAGGCAGCCACAGGTGGAAAACCATCTTCGGTTAAAGCTGCAACAATCTCAGATTCACTGGCTGTCGATTCAACTTCAACCAGTTTAGTGGCCACATCAATATTCACAGTGGCATTTTCATCCAGATCTTTAATCGTAGCCGTGACACTGCGCGCGCAGCCACCACAGGTCATGTTTTCAATACGGAATTTCATGTTTAGCTCCATAGGATCGGTTTAAAGTTTATAGGATTCAGCAGACTATATTTAACCTAAATTTAATTGAAGATCAGGTCAGTGCTGCTCAGGAATGATACCCTGTTCAATCTGTTTTAAAATCTGGCAATCGGACTGTTCATTGCCGGCACACTGCTCAACCGATTGCTGTAAAATTAATAGCATATGCTGCATATCGGCAATTTTCTGTTGTAAAAACTGGATATGTTTTTGTGCCAACTGTTTGACCTCACTACTTTGGCGTGAGCTATTCAGCCACAGGCCGAGTAACTCTTTCATCTGCTCTGAAGAAAATCCCAGTTCACGTGCATGCTGGATAAAGCTTAAGGTTTTAATATCCGCGTCACTATAAACCCGATAACCTGTATCACTGCGTTTCGGAGCCGGCAACAAACCAATATCTTCATAATAACGAATCATTTTCGCAGAGATGCCGGAACGTTTTGCTGCCTGACCAATATTCATCATACTGACTCCTTAAACTGTGCCGGTTGATAGGCTTTTAATCTCAAGGCATTGCTGACGACAAACACGGAGGACAATGCCATCGCGCCTGCGGCAAACATTGGCGATAACAGAATGCTCCAAAACGGATACAGCACACCTGCGGCAATCGGAATTAAGGCAATATTATAGACAAAGGCCCAAAACAGATTCTGTTTGATATTGCGCATAGTGGCCTGACTCAAGCCGATGCCTGTCGCCACATGCTGTAAATTGCCTGACATCAATACGACATCGGCCGCCTCAATCGCGACATCGGTGCCGGTACCAATCGCCATACCGACATCGGCCTGGGCCAGTGCCGGTGCATCATTGATTCCATCTCCAACAAAAGTGAGCACACCATATTGCTGCTGGAGTTGACGTACTGCATCGACTTTTTCATGCGGCAAGACTTCGGCAATCACCTGATCAATTTTCAACTGTTTGGCAATTGCCTGTGCGGTATGCTGATGATCACCAGTAATCATCGCCACTTTGAGGCCTTGTTCATGCAAGGCCTGAATCGCGCTATAAGTAGTCGGTTTAATCGGGTCAGCGACAGCAATAATCGCAGCCAGCTTTTGATTAATCGCTACATATAAAGGACTGCGGCCCTGATCACCGAGCTTTTGTGCAGTGGCTCTAAACAGATCGACATTTAAGCCCAAGTCCTGCATCAGACGCTCCGCACCAATATGCAGCTGCTGACCGGACACCTGTGCTTTGACCCCAGCACCGGTAATCGAATCAAAATCCGTCACTTCACTCAGTTGCAGTTCTTGCTCACGGGCAGCCTGAACAATAGCGTGGGCAATCGGATGTTCAGATTTAGCCTCCACTGAAGCGACTAGCTGTAATACCTCTTGCTGATTAAAATCTGCTGTAACTTCAAAGTCGGTCAGAAGCGGTTTTCCTTCAGTCAAGGTTCCAGTTTTATCCAGCGCGACGACTTTGGTTTGCTGCAATAACTGCAATGCTTCGCCCTTACGGAATAGCACGCCCAGTTCTGCTGCACGGCCAGTTCCGACCATAATTGAGGTAGGAGTCGCCAGTCCCATCGCACATGGACAGGCAATAATCAGTACGGCGACTGCATTTACCAATGCATAGGTCAGATTCGGCTCAGGCCCAAACAGGAACCAGACCATAAAGGTCAGGGCCGCCAGTGCCATAACAGCCGGCACAAACCATAAAGTCACTTTATCGACCACGGCCTGAATTGGCAGTTTTGAGCCTTGTGCCTGTTCTACCATCTGAATAATCTGCGCCAGTACCGAATCCTGTCCGACCGCAGTGGCCTTGATTTTCAAGGTTCCGTTCTGGTTTACTGTACCGCCGACCACCTGATCGCCAGCCTGTTTGGCCACAGGCAAAGGTTCACCGCTAATCATCGCTTCATCAATATAACTTTGTCCGGCAACCACTTCACCATCGACAGCGACTTTTTCACCCGGACGAATTTCAATCAACATTCCTTGTTGCACATCGGAAATTGCCAGATCAATCCAGTGATCATTCTGTTCTACCCGTGCCGTTTTCGGTTGCAAGCCGACTAGATACTGAATCGCTTCCGAGGTTTTACCTTTGGCTTTGGCTTCCAGATAACGCCCCAGTAAAATCAGCGCGACAATAACGGCGGCCGCTTCAAAATACACATGCACAGTGGACTGCGGTAACAACTGCGGAAAAAAGGTCGCAATACAGGAAAAGCCATATGCGGCAATCGTTCCAACGGCCACCAGCGAGTTCATATCCGGTGCCAGACGCAATAAAGCTGGAATACCATGCTGATAAAAACGCCGTCCCGGAATAATCAGCACCAAAGTGGTCAGTACAAACTGCAGATACCAGCTGTTCTGGGTTCCCAGCGTATGGGCAATAAAATGATGAAATGCCGGAATCAGATGCGAGCCCATTTCCAGAATAAATACAGGCGCTGTCAGAATGACTGCAAGCCATAAATCTCGTTTCAGTTGTGCCGTTTCATTGGCTTTCTTTTCCTGAAAAGCATCATGGCTATCTGTCGACATATCCCTACCAGATTTTATGGTGGCCTGATAACCGGCTTTCTCCACCTCAGCAATCAAGGCCGGAATCTGGGCATGCGAGGCTTTCACCCAGGCAGTTTCGGTGGCCAGATTGACCTGTGCTTCGCTGACACCTTCTACTTTTAATAAAGCTTTTTCAACCCGTGCCACACATGAAGCGCAAGTCATGCCTTCAATAGCCAGTTCAATGCGATCGCTCTGAATATCAAAACCGGCTTTTTGCATGGCTTGAGTCAGCTTGGACAATGGCACAGAATTGATCGCACTCACATGCGCCTTTTCAGTGGCCAGATTCACTTGTGCATCCAGCACGCCCTCCACTTTTTTTAGGGCTTTTTCTACGCGAGCCACACAGGATGCACAGGTCATGCCTTCAATGTTCAAATCAAACTGTTGCGTCGGTACATCAAAACCGGATTTTTCAATTGCTTGAACCAGCGCAGCGGCAGCAATTGGCTGCTGGCTTTTAATAAAAGCTTTTTCAGTCGATAGATTGACAGATGCCTCGACCACGCCTTCAATTTTTTTCAAGGCTTTTTCCACGCGAGCGACACAGGAGGCACAGGTCATACCGCCAATCTGCACCTGCTGCTCATATAAGCGGTTGCTATCTTGTTCTGCCATGCCCATCTCCATGCCTCAACTCACTTTTGAGCTTATAGCTTAAACATTCCCATCATGGTAAGGTCAAGTCTTTCATCTGACTATTTTAAAAAATGTAGCGTCCTGCTGCGATTTAAAGTCACCCAATAAAAAAGCCCGAAGATGACTTCGGGCTTGTATGCCAGTATTTAAAATATAAAATGCATCAATGTTATTCGGCAGAAATATCTTCAAATAAGATCGAAGACAGGTAACGTTCACCACCGTCTGGCAAAATCACCACAATATTTTTACCAGCATTTTCAGGGCGAGCCGCCAATTGTGCCGCGGCTGCCATAGCCGCGCCACTTGAAATGCCGACCAGGATACCTTCCTGAGCCGCCGTTTTACGTGCCCACTCGACTGCATCTGCGCTATTAATGGCAATCACTTCATCAACGAGGTCTAAATCCAGATTACCCGGAATGAAGTTGGCACCAATCCCCTGAATTTTGTGTGGTCCAGGTGTAATGTCTTCACCGCGTTTGGCCTGACCAATAATTGCAGACTCAGCGGGTTCCACCGCCACTGAATATAAAGGCTTATTTTTCACTTTTTCAAAGTAGCGTGAAATACCGGTAATGGTTCCACCCGTTCCGACACCTGCGACCAGAATATCGACATTGCCCGCAGTCGCTTCCCAGATTTCTGGGCCCGTAGTTTCTTCATGAATTTTAGGATTGGCCGGATTTTCAAACTGTTGTGGCAGGTAGTACAGTTCAGGATTTTCATTGACTAGACGTTGTGCTTCTTCAATCGCGCCTTTCATGCCTTTGGCCGGATCAGTCAGTACCAGATTGGCACCCAATGCTTTCACCACCTTACGGCGTTCAATACTCATGCTTGAAGGCATGGTCAAAGTAATGTCATAACCTTTGGCTGCCGCAACAAAAGCCAATGCAATACCGGTATTGCCGCTGGTTGGCTCGACAATATGCATACCGGATTTGAGCTTGCCAGATTTTTCAGCATCATTAATCAACGCTGCACCAATACGACACTTGACTGAGAATGCCGGATTACGGCTTTCAATTTTCGCAAGTACCGTGGCCGGAGCGGAAATCACACGATTAATACGAACAAGCGGTGTATTTCCAATCGCGTCTGCATTATTACTATAAACCGCTATACCTAAATTATTCGGTGTTGGAAAAGCTGAATCTGTACTCATGATGATATCCCTGATGTTATTGGTTCAAGTCGCTTAAACATCATACAAGCATTTTTTTGCTTTGTAGATGTTTGATGAAACTTGCACTTCATTGCACGAATGTGAACTAAAATACTTTCTGCACTATGCAATAAATTTATCTTATCTATCAATATTTAAAATATAATTTTAATTGATAATTCAATTCATTAAAAACCATAAAACTTAACTGTTTTTAGCAAGGTATTACGGGCTAAGACCCGTATAATTAGCGGGCTGTAACTTTATAATGGACATATTGAATGAAAACCGATTTTGAAATCACGACTATGCGCGATTCAGCAGAACAAGTCGTCGGCATTTTAAAATCTCTCGCCAATACCGACCGTCTACTCATTTTATGTCATCTTTCTCAAGCAGAATTAAACGTTTCGCAAATTGAGGAAATTACCCAGATTAAACAACCTACCCTTTCTCAGCAATTGATGATGCTGCGTAAAAGTGATGTTGTGAATACACGACGCGAGGGTAAACAGATTTATTATTCCATTAAAGACCAAAATCTGGTGGTGGTCTTAAATACCCTGTATGAATTGTACTGCGCGGACAAGATGAAATAATTCATCGTTTGGCGGTTTAGGGCAGAAATAACCATTCTCTGCTCATTCTCCCCCGATACCTAGTACATCTGAATCAACCGCTAAAACCACACCGCAGCTAGGTATATAAAGTGTTGATGATTGATTTGAACAGTTGAATCATCACAAATCTTGATCCCTTAAGATTTCTTAGCAGAATTTGTGCATAATATATCTATATTTGTGATTTAGACCTTTTTATGCCAAATTCCAAGTCTAAACTTCTGCATAAACTGCCTGCCTGGGCATGGTTAAGCCACTATACGCCGGTCAAATTTAAGTCCGATGTGCTAGCCGCCCTGATTGTGGTGGCGATGCTGGTGCCTCAAGGGATGGCCTATGCCATGCTGGCAGGATTACCGCCGATCATGGGCTTATATGCCAGCATCTTGCCGATGATCATTTATGCCCTGCTGGGTGGGAGTTCGACCTTGTCGATTGGCCCTGTGGCGATCATTTCGATGATGACCTTCGCCACGCTCAATCCACTGTTTGAAGTCGGCTCACCCGTCTATATTGAAGCTGCGACCTTATTGGCACTGATGGTCGGGATTATTTCCCTACTTTTAGGATTATTCCGTTTTGGTTTTCTGATTCAGCTAATCAGTCATCCGGTGATCCAAAGCTTTATTATTGCTTCGGCTTTGCTGATTGCGTTTGGTCAATTCAAGTTTTTAGTCGATCTGCCTTTAAAGGCCAATAATATTCCGGAGTTTGTCAGCAGTTTGCTGCAATACTTTTCGCTATTGCACCTGCCGAGCCTGATTTTCGGCCTGCTCTCTATCGGCCTACTGATCTATCTGCCCAAGTTATTAAAATCTCAGGCGGTACAAAGCCGTATCGGTTCTACAGATTTTTTAGTCCGTGCGGTGCCCCTGATTCTGGTATGCCTCGGGATTGCGGCGATTGTCTTTCTGGATTTAAAGCTTCAGGGCATTAAAACCGTCGGTGCAATTCCTTCCGGTTTTCCGCCCTTGTCCTTTCCACACTTGAACTGGGAACTGGTGATGACCTTGTTACCAGGTGCCAGCATGATCGCCATGATCAGCTTTGTGGAATCCTTGTCGATTGCTCAAGCGACAGCCTTACAGCAACGCAGTCATTTAAACAGTAATCAGGAACTGATCGCGCTCGGTCTGGCCAATATCAGTGCAGGCGTGAGTTCAGCTTTTCCGGTAACGGGCAGCCTGTCGCGGACGGTGGTGAATGCCGATGCCGGTGCCAAATCACCTATGGCCGGTGTTTTATCCTCGATTCTGATTATTTTCGTGAGCCTGTTCTTTACCGGATTTTTTGAAGATCTGCCGCTGACCATTCTGGCCGCGACGATTATTGTTTCCATCTGGAAGCTGGTTAATTTCCAGCCATTTTTTGATGCCTGGCGTTATTCCAAGGCAGATGGTCTTGCCATGTGGATTACTTTTCTCGGCGTTGTTCTGATTGATATTTCCACCGGTTTGATTATTGGGATCGTGTCGACCTTTGTTCTGATGTTATGGCGAATCAGCCGTCCGCATATTGCAGTTGTCGGTCTGGTCGAAGGAACCCAGCATTTTCGCAATATTCAGCGTCATCAGGTCAGTACCTCCGATCGGGTGCTGTCACTGCGGATTGATGAGAATCTGACGTTTCTGAATGCCAATAGCTTTAAAGGTTATCTGATCAATGCGATCAGCCTGAATGACAAGCTGCAACATGTGATTATCAACTGTTCCAGCATCAGTGCGATTGATCTGAGTGCCCTGGAAATGCTGGAAGATTTAAATGCGGAACTGGCCAAACTGGATATTCGTCTGCATTTTGCCGAAGTCAAAGGTCCGGTCATGGACAAGCTGCAAGCTTCTAAATTGATGACGCATCTGAGTGGGCGGATTTATCTGACGCATTTTCAGGCGATTCAGGACCTTGCGCCAGAGATCTTTGAGCAGCATAAAGATTATACAATTTAAGACAGCAGATACTTGAACTTATGGCCGGAAATTCCAACCGGTCATAAGTTCTAACTTTTTAAATTTTCAAATATAATTTGAATTTATCTATTTAACTTTGATATTTATTTCATGAATACAATTTTAAAAGTGGTGATTTATTCATCATTTTAAGAAGTTTTTCTTCAATATAAGCAATGTTTTAAAGCAATTAATTTTAGAATAAATCAATAATATCAATATCTTGGTTTTTATATGAAAATATATTTTAAGCCTTGTTTAAATTAAGTATAAAATAGCGCAACTTTTTCCCAAATTTAGCCCTCGTAATTTTCACAAGGCAACCTTATGTTTTCTGCCCTTATGCGCATGAGCTTAGTCTCTCGAATCATCATCGCCATTATTTTAGGTGTGGGTGTGGCTGTGGTATTTCCCGAAGCTACTCCCTCATTAAGCCTATTGGGCGACCTGTTTATTAAAGCCTTGAAGTCTGTTGCACCGATTCTGGTTTTCATTTTAGTGTTAGCTTCTATCGCGAATTTTAAAGTGGGCCAATCCAACGCCGCCATCAAGCCGATTATGCTGATGTATGCGGTCGGTATGTTCCTTGCTGCACTGAGCGCTGTGGTGTCGAGCATCTTATTTCCAAGTACGCTGTTCCTGGATATTGCTGCACAGGCTGACTTGCAGCCTCCTGGCAGTTTGGTAGAAATCCTGAAGAATTTGCTGCTCAGTTTTGTCGCCAACCCGGTTGTTGCAATTGCTGAAGCAAACTTTATTGGCATTCTGGCCTGGTCAGTGGCATTAGGCATCGCTTTCCGTCATGCATCGGATAGCACCAAAACGCTTTTGAATGATGTAGCCTTTGCAGTGAATTATGTGATTCGTTTAGTGATCAGCTTTGCACCTGTGGGTATTTTTGGTCTGGTTGCGGTGACTTTTGCTGAATCTGGTCTGGATACGCTGACCAGTTACGTACATTTACTTGCTGTGTTGCTCGGAACGATGGTTTTCGTTGCACTGGTAATTAATCCGCTTCTGGTTGCCTTAATGACACGCAACAACCCGTATCCACTGGTATTCACTTGCTTGCGCGAAAGTGGCATTACCGCTTTCTTTACCCGTAGTTCGGCAGCCAATATTCCAGTCAATCTGGACTTGGCAAAACGTCTGGGCGTCAAGGAATCAACTTCAAGTATCGCAATTCCTTTGGGTGCTACGATCAACATGGCAGGTGCTTCTGTGACCATTACTGTATTGTCATTGGCGGCTGTAAATACTTTGGGGATTAGCGTCGATTTCAGCACTATGCTCATTCTTTCTGTGGTGGCAACCGTTTCGGCATGTGGCGCTTCAGGGGTTGCAGGNNCAGCAGTAGACCGCGCATCAAATTGATTTTATATTGATTAATCAATATGTTTAGCCAATGATGTTGTTATGCCATTACAGCGTTTACCTACCTGGATACAATTAGGGGCGTTTTTTCTTGCGGTCAATGCCGGCATGATTAACGTCCTGGGTCTGGTGACGGTACTGCACCAGTCTGTTTCACATATGACCGGTAATGTCAGTATGCTGGCCATGGCCCTGCTGAACTGGCAACCAGAACAGATGTTGTATCTCTTTCTGGTCACACTCTGCTATGTCATTGGTTCATCCTATAGCGGGCTGATTCTTGGAAATAGCCACTTTCGCCTGGGGCAGCTTTATGGTTACCCTTTAAGCCTGGTGGCTATTTTTATTTTGATCTGCTGGTTATTATTGCCCTATTTCCCGCGTTATGCCTTGTTATGGGCCTGTGTTGCCATGGGTGTGCAAAATGCCATGGTCAGTCATTATAAAGGTGCCATTATTCGCACCACGCATTTATCTGGCGTACTGACTGACCTCGGCTTGGCGATGGGCTACCGGTTGCGCGGTTTGGAGGTAGAATCACGACGCGTGGTTTTGCATCTGCTTATTTTGCTCGGTTTTTTAAGCGGCGGCATTCTTGCCAGCTGGCTATATCCTTATTTAAAATTAAATGCATTCCTGATCCCGGCAGTGCTGAGTCTGGTTCTCAGTCTCACGTATTGGGTGATTTATTTACGTTATCGACATCAACACGACTAATATCTGGACATTCTCATGGTTAAAAATGCATTGCAGGCACAATTGTTAAAGGCAGGATTGGTCGATAATAAAAAAGCCAAAAAACTGTCTAAACAGGCTGTGCATGAAAAACGCACCGGTGACGGTACCGAGGCTGAAATCAAGGCCAAGATTGAACAAGACAAACAGCAGAAAATGGCTAAAGATCAGGCGATTGAGCAAGAGAAAAAAGCAGCTTTGCAGGAAAAAGAACTGAAAGCCGCAATCATGCAAATGATTAGTCAGCACAAAATCCGTGATACTGACGGCGATGCGGTGTATCAGTTCATTGATGACAGCAAAATCAAAAAAGTTTATTTAAACCAGCAAATCTATAATGCGTTGGTGGCAGGCAGTCTGGTGATTGCACGTGAAAATGACAGCTATGCTTTCTTGCCTAAAGCTCTGGCAGATCGTATCAATGCGAAAATGCAGGGCTTTATCATTGTGAATAATTCAGAGAAAAATGAAGAAACCACCGATGAAGAAGATCCATATGCAGCTTATGTTATTCCTGATGATTTGATGTGGTAAGCCTCGCGATATCATTACTGAAATATCGAAAATCAGAAACCGGCGAATTCGCCGGTTTTTTATTTGTATGTGCTGTTATTTAATAATTCACATTAACAAATATGTTTTAAAAAGTTATCCAATATTAAAAAATCTGATCCAAAACTATAAACTTGATCTAAATTTTTGATTGAAGAGAAAGATCGTTTGGAACAGTTTAATTTTATTCGGAATATTCAAGAATGGGCAAATCAGTACCCATGGCTGGAAATGCTATCTTCACTGAGTATTGTGATTTTACTGGCGATTCTTGCCAATCTATTTGCTAAACAGATTGTGGTACGCGGAATACGTCAACTGATTTCCAGAATGCCTTTTGCCAATAATCAGATTTTTGCTGAGCATAGCGTGATTCGCCGGATTGCCAATATTGTTCCGGCAGTGGTGATCATGAACGGTATTACCACAGTACCGCATTTATCTGACAAGGTTGAGTCCTTTGTGCAAATGGGTGCACAGGCTTTTATTTTCCTGACGATTGCCCTGGCTCTTGGTGAATTACTGAATATTTTTAATCTGGTCTATCAGCGTAATCCCAAGTCACGTAACAAACCGATTAAAGGCTATTTGCAGCTGGTCAAGCTGATTATCTTTATTGTCTGTGGCCTGATGATTCTCGGCACTTTCCTGAAAAAAGATGTCTTTACCTTGCTGGCTGGCTTCGGTGCCATGGCAGCGGTGTTGATGCTGGTCTTTCAAAATACCATTTTGTCGCTGGTGGCGTCGGTTCAGATTTCATCCTATGACATGGTGCGTATTGGCGACTGGATCGAAATGCCCTCGCTGAATGCGGACGGCGATGTCATTGATATGTCATTACATACCATTACGGTACAGAACTTTGATAAAACGGTGACCACCATTCCGACCAATAAACTGGTGACGGATACCTTTAAAAACTGGCGTGGC
>DFCG01000150.1:0-10649 GCA_002367455.1 Acinetobacter sp. UBA3060
TCGGTGACTTCACAAACCTCGGAGAGCGCTTTAAAACCTGCGCGCTTGAATTCCATATCCAGGAAGTTCATATCGAAGGTCGCGTTATGCGCAATAATTTCCGCGCCGTGTAAATAGTCAAACAGCACTTGAGAAATTTCTTCAAACAGCGGTTTGTCTTGCAGGAATTCGTCGGTGATCCCGTGGACATTGACAGAATCACCGACCGGTGTTTTCGGATTGATATAAATATGAATCGAGCTGCCGGTCAGTTTACGGTTAATCATTTCCAGCGCGCCGACTTCAATAATCCGGTCACCATCCTGATAATAAAAACCGGTAGTTTCAGTATCCAGAATCAGTTGTCGTGGGCCATGCAGCTGTAGCTTTGCTGGTGTAATGACAATTTGCGGATGTAGCTCAGTCGAGGTAGATGCTTCTAAAGATGAAGCATCTTTATTGCTGTCCGTTGCTAAAACTTCAGTCTGGGTAATTTCTTCAACAGTCACTTCGATGATTTCTTCCGGTAGATCTTCCAGCTCTTCTTCACTATCGGCCAGATCAAGACCAAATGGATCGTCTAGCAACCAGTCGGGTTCAGATTTTTTTTTATCTTCAGACATTGAAGGGCTTTGCTTGGATTTTTTCAGGGTTTCATCAGCACCCAGATTGGCCAACTGATCGGCCATTTCATTGCCCGGATGTCCAGCATGACCTTTGACCCAGTGCCATTCGATGTCACGTCCCTGACAGACTTCATCGAGTTTTTGCCACAGATCCGGATTTTTGACGTCTTTCCAGTTTTTCTTTTTCCAGCCGTGAATCCATTCGGTAATGCCTTGTTTGACATACTTGGAATCGGTATAGATCACCAGTTTGTCTTGCTTGTCACAGAACAGAATCCCTTCAATCGCAGCCGTCAGTTCCATGCGGTTATTGGTAGTATGATCTTCACCGCCATAAATTTTGTGTTCTTGTTGGCCATTAACAATGTACGCACCCCAGCCGCCTAAACCCGGGTTGCCGCGACAGGCGCCATCAACATAAAGTGTGATAGTGTGTGACATAGATTAAATCCGATCAAAATAGAACAAGCTGGAAGGCTTATTGTATAGCGCAAATGCAGTCGATCAATCTATATGTCCGGGATTTTTTAATTTCTTGTAACATTTAACGTGAAATCGCGGTAAATTATTGGCTTGAGTCTTCGACATGCTTCACTACAATGGCATATCTAAAAAATAAATTTATATACGAGTTGTTTGGATTTCTTTATGTATAAACCAACCGCAATTTTGTGGCAGCCGACATTACCTACATTTTTAAAATATTCTGTACTGGGAACTGCGCTTGCTTCTCTAGGACTGACGGGCTGTTCATCTACACAAAGTGCGACCCAAACAGCATCAAGCAAGCAGGTTGGATCACAATATCTGGATGCCAGCAGTCTGGATGGACTCGAAGATTTACTCTCTGCAACGGATATGCGTGCAGTCGAAGGCGACCGTTTACAGATTCTGAAACATGGTGATGTCTGGAAACGCATGACCGTAGGTTTCAAGATGGACTTAAGTGTCTGGAATCCGCGGATTGATGCGCAGCGTGGCTGGTTTATTTCACGTCAGCCTTATCTGGATCGTTTAAGTGCGCGTGCATCACGTTATTTATATTACACAGTAAAAGAAGCAGAACGCCGTGGCATGCCGACCGAGTTGGCACTGTTACCGATTATTGAAAGTTCTTATGACCCGGCAGCGACCAGTAGTGCGGCGGCAGCAGGTTTATGGCAGTTTATTCCAAGTACCGGCCGCATTTATGGTCTAAAGCAGACTTCTTTATACGATGGTCGTCGTGATGTGGTGGAATCTACCCGTGCAGCCTATGAATTTTTAGGCAGTCTGTATAACCAGTTTGGTTCTTGGGAATTGGCGCTCGCTTCTTATAATGCCGGCCCAGGCCGTATCCAGCAGGCGATTAACCGTAACAAAGCTGCAGGTCTGCCTACCGATTATTGGTCATTGAAACTACCACAAGAAACCATGAGTTACGTGCCACGTTTCCTGGCGGTTGCACAAATTATTAAAAATCCGGGCAGTTATGGGGTGAGTTTGCCACCGATTGCCAACCGTCCGCATTTCCGTGAAGTACCGGTCGGTGTTGCCAGTTTAAATGAAATTGCAGCGATTACCGGTTTGAGCCGTGCAGAACTGTATCAATTAAACCCGGGTCATCGTGGTGATCATATTGATCCTGCAAGTCCGCGCCGTATTCTGATTCCTGCTGACTTAAGTCCTTCAGTGGATGAGAAGCTGAAAAAATTATCCGGTTCAGGTGGTTTATGGGCGAGTAACACGAGCAGCCTGCCGCGAAATACGACGACAGTGGTGCCCACCAGAGCTGCACCGCCAGAATTAAATACGAAAACGATTACGCCTTCTAAACAGACTCCGCCAGCGGTTGTTAGTAATCAGCCTGCAACGACCGTTGCTAAAACAACGACTCCGGCTAAAGCTGCAAGTACGCCACCTGTCGTCACAGCAGCGGTAAGTACCGCGACAACGGCAAATACTGTGACCCAGACTACGAAAAAGATTTCGACGCCTAAAGGCTCATCTGCCTTGGCCAGTTTTGCGGCACAAAGTGATTTGCCAATTCCAAGTGCGCCGCGTATTCCGGTAGCTGTAACACCTGCAGCGCCAGCGAAACAAATTCAGGTCGAACCACCGATTTCTGCAGCTGAGCGTCAGCAAGTTCAGCAGGCAGTCATCGCACAGGATATTCAGAAAACTGTGGAGGAAATTCTGCAGCCTGTCGCAACACCGGCAGAACAGGCCCAAGTGGTTGAAGAGCTGAAAGCATTGGCACCGGCAGGCACAGAAATTGTTGATCCTTATGATGGCAAAATCAAGCTGACTGCCATTCAAACCAGCCTGTCTGTGGCTGAGCAGCAAGGCAAGGAATTGACCAAAGGCTTTTCTTATCCGAAAGAAGTTGCTGACAATACCACTGCGAACTCGGTTGAAGCCAAGCTAAATCAGGGCAAAAATTACGTCAAGACGGATTCTGAAGTGGTGGTGGTCGCTCCAAAAGGCAAACGCAGTACCTATAAGGTCGTAGCAGGCGATAATCTGGCAATGATTGCGGCTAAAAATGGGGTGAACTGGCGTGATGTGGCGAAATGGAACCAGATTGATCCAAATTCTCCGCTGTATGTGGGTACCACCATTTATCTGTATGATGCCAAACCGGTACAGGAAGCCAGCAAAGCCAAAGAAAAGCCGGAAACTTATGTGGTTCAGGCCAATGACTCTCTGACTAGCGTAGCGAATCAGTTTGGTTTTAGCGTGAAACAACTGGCTGATTTTAATGGACTGAGTACCAATAGCGGTCTGTTTGTTGGGCAAAAGCTGTCACTGAAAGAAACGGTTGCCTCTAAATCTAAAGCTGAAGAGATTAAAAAAGCTGAAACTGCCAAGGTTCAGACCAAATCTTATACGGTGAAACGCGGTGAATATCTGAAACTGATTGCCGATCGTTACGGGCTTTCAAATACCGAACTGGCATCATTAACGTCGGGTCTGACTGCCGGTAGCAGTCTGATGGTGGGACAGAAAATCAATGTACCACTTCAGGAAGTTGAAGGGCTAACAACATCTAACCAGAAAACTGAACAGAAGTTTGAAAATGTTAAAGTCGATCAGACTGCAACTGAAAACTATCAGGTCAAACGCGGTGAAACACTGTATAGCATTGCCAGTCAAAGCAAGCTGAGTGTCTCTGAACTGGCTACACTGAATGGATTGTCTGCCAATAGTGGTTTACGTATAGGTCAGACCATCAAGATTCCAGTCGGTAGTCAAATCCCTGAAACCTATACGGTTCAATCGGGTGATACGCTGACCGGCATTGCTGCAAGATACAATCTGTCAATGGACCAGGTGGCGAGCCTGAATGGCATGTCACGTAATGCAGGTTTGCGAGTGGGACAGCGTCTGAAACTGAGTGGTGAAATCGCAGAACCGGTACGTGAAGTGGTTGCTGAAACTGCGGTCAAGAATACAAAATCGGATTCGCATGTGGTGAAGTCAGGGGAAACCTTAAGCTCTATTGCACGTCAGTATCATTTACAACTGAAATATCTGGCAGATTTAAACGGCCTGAATAGCAATAGCACAGTGCGTATTGGTCAGCGTTTAAAAATTGATGGTGACTTTCCGGCAGATAAAAAAGTTGAAGACGTGAAAGTGGCAGCTAAGCCTGTAGCTTCTAAGGCAACTGAATCCTATACGGTAAAATCAGGTGAATCCTTGAATGCAATTGCCAGCCGTTTAGGCATAAGCGTGACCGACCTGGCTCAGTTAAATAATCTGAGCCCACGCGCAGGATTGCGTGTCAGTCAAACCATTCAGATTCCAAAACTGGTGACGGATTATAAGGTCAAACGCGGTGATACCTTAATCGGTTTGGCCTCACGTTATGGCGTGAACAGCAATGAACTGGCGGAAATGAATGATCTCAAACCGAATACACAATTGCGTATTGGTGATGTGATTAAAGTACCGAATTAATGAATGGATCATGAGATTCGCTCATTTATTTAAAACTTTCAGGTTGATCTGGCTAGCCCCGCTGCTCGTGAGTAGCAGTTGGGCAGCCCTGATCACCACCCCATATATCGCGCTATATAACCAGCCGAAATATGCCCAGGCCAAATCCCTGCCTTATGCCAATCCGCAAGCAACGAAAGGCGGTACGCTGATTCTAGCAGCTGATGGCAGTTTCGATAATTTAAACAGCATGAATGGCAAGGGCAATGTCACTGAAGGGGGCAACTATATTTTTGACAGTTTGCTGTCCAAGTCACTGGATGAGCCCGGTGTGTACTATCCCTTGCTGGCGGAAAAAGTCAGTTTTGACCCCAAGAAAACCGCCTTTATTATTTTTCATTTAAATCCGAAAGCACGGTTTAGTAATGGCCAGCCGGTAACTGCACAAGATGTCAAATACAGTTTTGAACTGTTTCAGACCCAGTCCAATTTTGGCCTGCAGATGTATTTGGCTGATTTAAACCGGCTGGAAGTCCTGTCACCTTTACAGGTCAAAATGCATTTTAAATCCGGACATAATCCGGAAATGGCGATGATTGTCGCGCAGATGCCCATTTATTCTAAACAGGAATGGCAAAAGCGTAATTTTAAAGAATTGACGCTGAAACCGATGCTGGGTTCAGGGCCTTATGTCATTGAACACATAGATGCTGGACGTAGTATTAGCTACAAACGTAATCCGGGATACTGGGGAAAAGACTTGATGGTCAACCGCGGGCGTTATAATTTTGACCGGATCAAGTATCGTTATTATCGTAGCCCTGAAATCAAGTTCGAAGCTTTCAAGTCGGGCCAATTTACCTTGCATGAGGAAAAACAGGTCAACCGCTGGGTGAAAGACTACCAGTTTCCCGCCGTTCGGCAAGGACAGGTGCAGTGTTACCGCTTTCAGCATCACAACCCGATTCCGACCCATAGTCTGATATTCAATACCCGCCGTCAGCCTTTTGCCGATATCCGTTTCCGCCAAGCCTTGAGTTTTGCCTATGACTTTGAATGGCTGAATAAAGCCATGTTCTATGGTGAATATCAGCGCTTGAACAGCTTTTTTTCCAATAGCGAGCTTGCATCTCATAGACGGCCAAGTGTTCAAGAACTGCACATTTTGAAACCCCATTTAAAGCAGCTTGATCCGGTTCAACGTCAGGCGGTACTTGAGGACTGGAAATATCCTCAGTCAGATGCCTCCGGTTTTAACCGGAACAATCTGTTAAAGGCCCGTCAATTGCTATTAAAGGCAGGCTATCGTTATCAACAGGGGAAGTTGGTCAATGCTGCGGGTCAACCGGTACAGATTGAGTTCCTGTTACATCAGGCGGAACAGCAGCGTGATCTGATGCCATATCTACGTCATTTAAAACGCTTGGGCATTCAGGCCAGCATTCGTATGGTAGAAACCGCGCAATATTATGAACGGCTGCGGAATTATCAGTTTGATATGATTGTCGATACCATGCCGCAATCCCTGACACCGGGGCAGGAGCAGAAACAGTTCTGGGGCAGTCAGGCCGCCACGCAGCCAGGTAATTATAATTATGCCGGCATTCGAAATCCGGCCATTGATGCCGTCATTCAGCAGGTGACACAGGCTCAAAACCGTGAACAGCTGGTGAATAGTACCCGAGCATTAGACCGTTTACTGCGTGCAGGCTATTATCATATTCTGACTTATGGTACGGGTGAATACTGGTATGCTTACTGGAATATGTATCAGCAGCCGCAACGAAAACCTAAACTCTCCGCCGGGATTGATTACTGGTGGGTCGATGCAGAAAAGGCCAGACATGTGGCTGATTATTTCAAACAGCATTAAGCTCCAAGCCTATCAGGGAGTGCCATGAGCACTTATATTCTCAAACGTCTGTTGCTGATGATTCCAACCTTGCTGATCATTTTGCTGATCAATTTCATGGTGATCCAGCTGGCACCCGGTGGTCCGGTGGAGCAGGCGATTTATCAGGCGCAACAGGTCAATGGTTTGGCGCATACCGGATTGCAGTATCAGGGAAAGCAAGGCCTCACACCGGAGATGCTTGAGCAGATTAATATCCAGTACGGCTTTGACCAGCCGCTGCATATTCGATTTTGGGAAATGCTAACGCGTTATGCGCAGTTTGATCTGGGGCAGAGTTTTTTCAAAGACAAACCTGTGACTGAACTCATCTGGGAAAAATTGCCAGTATCGCTTTCTTTAGGCCTGTGGAGTACCTTGCTGATTTATCTGGTCTCCATTCCTTTAGGGATTAGAAAAGCCCGAAAACATGGCAGTCTGTTTGATCAGACTACCTCTCTAGTGTTGGCCGTGGGCTATGCCATTCCAGCCTTTATTTTTGCCATTTTACTCATCGTATTTTTTGCTGGTGGGTCTTATCTGCACTGGTTTCCCTTGCAGGGAATTCGCTCTGAAAATTTTGCTGAACTCTCATTCTTTGCGAAAATTCAGGATTATTTCTGGCATATGGCCTTGCCGCTGTTGGCCATGGTGCTTGGCGGATTTGCCAGTTTGACCTATCTGGTCAAATTTTCCTTTGTAGAAGAGCTGACTAAGCAATATGTCTTGGCTGCCCGGGCCAAAGGTTTAACTGAACATGCAGTGCTGTATCGGCATGTATTCCGGAATGCCATTTTAGTGCTTATCGCAGGTTTGCCTGAAGTTCTGATCGGGATGTTTTTTGTGGGAAACCTGTTTATCGAGATTATCTTTAATCTGGATGGNNGCTGCTTCATTATTTTCAGTGCTATTTTCATCATTTCCTTGGGTGCAGAACTGATTGCTAACGATAAGCCCTTGTTGGTGAAATATGATCATGCTTTTTATCTGCCTATCCTGAAATCCTATCCAGAAACCACGTTTGGTGGGGTATTTGAGACAGAAGCAGAATATAAAGATCCCGCTGTACAGCAACTGATTGCAGAAAAGGGCTGGGCGATCTGGCCCATCATTCCGTTTTCCTCTCAAACGCCAAATTTTGAACTGGCTGAACCGGTGCCATCGCCCCCGAGTGCGCAAAACTGGCTGGGAACAGATGATCAGGGCCGTGATGTTCTGGCACGGATTCTATATGGTTTAAGGATTTCATTACTGTTTGGTTTTGCTCTGACTTTATTGTCTGCGGTGCTGGGAATTTTAGCAGGGGCAATTCAGGGTTATTATGGTGGATGGATTGACCTGATCGGGCAACGCATACTCGAAGTCTGGAGCGGTTTGCCGATGCTGTTTATGGTGATGGTACTGGTCAGTCTGTTTACCCCGAGTATTTACTGGCTATTTCTGATCATGCTGTTATTTGGCTGGACCACACTGGTGAGTATGGTGCGCGCTGAGTTTTTGCGCGCCAGAAATCTGGAATACGTCTGGGCAGCAAGAAGTATTGGGGCCGGGGATGGACGGATCATGTTCAAACATATTCTCCCCAATGTGATAGGTTCTAGCCTGTCACAGTTACCTTTTATGCTAACCGCCAATATTACTGCACTGACAGCGCTGGATTTTTTAGGGTATGGTTTGCCACCCGAGTCGGCATCCCTAGGGGAACTCTTGCTTCAGGCCAAAAACAACTTAAATGCGCCGTGGCTAGCATTGTCGGGATTCTTTAGTTTGGCAATTGTACTGAGTTTGCTAATCTATATGGGAGAAGCGGTACGGGATGCTTTTGATCCAAGAAACTAAATCACAAAAATCTTTAATCATGAAAAAATAAGCAGATAAAAATTGTGTAAATTTGACAAGACTGATTGTCAATTGTTCTGGCTTACGTTATAAACGAGTACAAAATAAAAGTAACGTATCAGGACAGATCATGACTCAATTGGCCGATTCCATTCAAATTCGCAATATCACTTTTAAAAACCGCATCATTAAAGGTGCCATGAGTGAAGCACTGGCCAATGATGCCGGCCAACCCAATCAGGCGCATTTCAAGTTGTATGAAGCATGGGCCGAAGGTGGTTTGGGTTGTGCTATTACGGGTAATGTCATGGTGGATTATCGTGCTAAGAATGAACCGGGCGTCGTAGTGGTAGAAACAGAACGCGATCTGGCGCAGCTTAAAGTCTGGGCCGACGTAGGCAAACAGCATGGCATGGTACAATTGGTCCAGTTGTCGCATCCGGGCCGCCAGTGTCCTAAAGGTCTGAATAAAGAAACGGTTGCACCTTCGGCAGTATCCTTTAGTCCGGCTTTGGCCATGAGCTTTGGAACCCCACGGGAACTGCGCGAAGATGAAATCCTGGATATTATCCAGCGCTTTGCCACTTCGGCTGCCATCTGTGAAAAAGCAGGATTTGAGGGGGTGCAGTTGCATGGGGCACATGGTTATCTGATTAGCCAGTTTCTGTCACCGCTGACCAATAAGCGTCAGGATCAATGGGGTGGTAGTATTGAGAATCGTACCCGTTTCTTGCTGCAAACCTATCAGGCTGTTCGTGCTGCGACTTCGGAAAATTTTATTATTTCAGTCAAGCTGAATTCAGCTGATTTCCAGCGTGGCGGTATTAGCGAAGAAGATGTCATTTATGTCTTTAAGGCGATGGACGCTGCAGGCATTGATATCATTGAAGTGTCAGGTGGTAGCTATGAAGCACCTGCGATGGCCGGCGTGAAAGCAGACAAGCGCAAGGCCTCGACCATTGCTCGTGAAGCCTATTTCCTCGATTTTGCCGAAAAAATCCGTCAGGAAGTGAAGTGCCATATCATGGTCACTGGTGGATTCCGAACTGTTGAAGGCATGAATGCCGCGCTTGACAGTGGTGCTTGTGATTTTGTCGGGATTGCACGTCCCTTTGCGGTAGAACCTGACTTGGGCAATCGTCTGGTTGCAGGGCATGATGTACGTTATGCGGTTGAGAAAATTAAAACCGGTATTCCAATGGTCGACAAAATGGCGATTATGGAAATCATCTGGTATGCCGCGCAGTTTAAAGAAATTGCCAAAGGCAAGCAGCCTAATCCAAAGCTGTCACCACTAAAGGTCTTTTTGCAGTATCTGAAAGGCAATGTCAAAGCGGTGATCAAGGGACAATTAAACTCGCGAAAATCGGCTTAATCTTTATTAAAAAACCGGACACTGCAAATGTTCGGTTTTTTAATTTCTGGCACTTAGGGGTGCTTTAGGAATAATGCATCGCCTGGGTCTGAAAAGGAAATAATAACTGGCTTAACTGACGAGTCGCCCATAAACCAATTTCAGTATGATGCATATGCGGTGCAGTATAAGGAATCAGTAAATCAATTTTCTGTTCCGCACCTTCACAGCGCATGAAGCGACTTTTTAACTGATTCAAGCGCTGCTGGTCCATACGGCTCATTGCAGGTTCAATTTTTGCCTGTGATGGGGTTGCACTACGTGAGGACAGGCGAGTTGCCAAGCCTGCCCCCTGAATCCAGTCTTTAATAATCTGTTTTTCAGTCGCATTAAAGACACCAAACATTTTACCTTCCGGATGATCTATCATTTTCCAGAAGCGACTTTGTTCCACTGGTGCATCTTTCACGATCCAGCCTTTTTCAATCATGACCTGCAAAAACTCGCTAATCTGGACAGGATCGGATAACCAGTCATTAATGGTCTTACCACTAAACTGGCATTTCTGATTATGAATATATTGACCAATCAGCGCTTTATTCTGGAACACTTTTAAAGCCATCTGTTCAATATCTAGTTCCTTGATGATTTGGGAAGAACTTCTACCCAAGTCATTTAGAACATAGCCTTTTTTAATCAGATCCAGATAAGCTTGTGGATCTTCAGCATGATGAAAATGCTGGATAAACGCTTGCAGGGATTTCTGCGCATGACCATTGTGAACATTATCAATAGTAATGTGCACATTGAAATAATGCGGATCGATACCCAGTTCAGCCAGTTCATAATTGGTGATTAACAGATGTAGCGGTAACTGTTCATAGCCGAGATTAAAGCCAATGACCAAAGGTAAATATTTGGCTGGGGCATAAGCTAGTGCTAGCTGTACGGCAGCCTGTTCGTAGTAACTGTCATCCAAATGCTCGGCGTAACTGTTCAGCTCATAATGACTCAACAGGTCCTGATACATGGTGACATG
>DFCG01000150.1:10687-14391 GCA_002367455.1 Acinetobacter sp. UBA3060
GTTTTGGTATATGTCGAAATTTCAGTATCTTGAAAAAAGTCGACCCAATCCTTAAAGCTTTTAATTTGATAATTATGATTTTTATTTGGCGATAAAGGTAAACTTAGCTCTGTGCTGACGAACATAATCTGATCCTTGCAGATTTCTCTTGATTTACCTTAACGTGCCATCTAAAAGCAGGGTGTTGAATTTTTGTTCTAATTTATTGGTGTATTGATTTAAATGAAAATGAACGGATATTTCTATGAATAGAAATGTTAAAACAATACAAATTGTAAAATTAAGAATGGGATGGCAGCCCCCAGAAAGAGAGCTAGATTTGAACGAATGATAAAAACAAGGTTTAAAGTTTTCAGAAATAAAATTTGCAAGACAAAAAAAGCCCGAGTCGCAATGCTCGGGCTTTTTGTTGAGATGTTGCCATCTCGAATATGGCGTCCCTACGGGGATTCGAACCCCGGTTACCGCCGTGAAAGGGCGATGTCCTAGGCCTCTAGACGATAGGGACAGTACAGAAGATAAATTTTAAAACCGCTACTTTTAGCTTGAAGTAATGGCGTCCCTACGGGGATTCGAACCCCGGTTACCGCCGTGAAAGGGCGATGTCCTAGGCCTCTAGACGATAGGGACTTAATAAAATGTACTTCTGAAAATTGGCGTCCCTACGGGGATTCGAACCCCGGTTACCGCCGTGAAAGGGCGATGTCCTAGGCCTCTAGACGATAGGGACGTTTCAGAGGTGGGCGTATANNGGGCGTATAATAGGGTGAAAACAGGGGGGGTGTCAAACGCATTTCCATAAAAAAAATGATTTTCTGGGTTGAGTGCATAAATTTAAAACAATCTAGAGAAAATACTGGAAAATTACATGGTTTAAGCTGGATTTTTAAGCAATTCCAGAATTGCTTCTACTACCTGCGGATGGAGTAAATAGCCGGTAATATCATGCGGGCGGTGAATATGGGTACGAATGCCGTGGTTAATAATTGCGGGTTGAAACTGAAATGGCGGTTGTGTAAGAGGAAAGGCGGTAAGAAAATCATCAGTTGAATAAAAATTTATCCAGTCGCCTGTAATTGCTGCAGGTCGTACAATGGGTTGCGGTAAATGTGACTGGATCACCTGAAAGGCTAATGGCGATCCTAAAGTAATAAAACGCTGTACGTTCAGTTCAGGATGCTGAATAAGATAATTATAGGCAATCACACTGCCCAGAGAATGAGCAATCACAATACAAGGTTTGCGACCATTCAATTGCCGGGCAATCCGCTCATGAACTTCCTTCATGAAAGCAGGATTGTCGAGATACAGATAGGTTTCAATCAGAAATTTCTGAAGCAGGCTCCGATGCAGACTGGGAAAATAATTCAGCAATAATACAAAGTCTCGCAGTGCAACATTTTTGCTTAGCGTGGTAATAAATTTGAATTTCTGTTTNNAAGGTGCCAGCATTCAGGATGTTGCGAACGTTATAGTGTGAAAGCAAGTCTCCATAAAATGGAATGTGAATGTGACGTCGTAAATAACTGAATCTGGCATCATGACGGTGTTTGCGAATGCCTTTTTGAAGTATATGCAGCCAGCGCTGGCGGATCGATGCAGCACTATGATGTTGCTGGTTCATTCCATGAATAAAAATAACTTTCATCGATACCTCACGGAGGTCGATCTATATATTCACAGTATAGAGAAAATTGCGGCAAGCCAAGCTGCACTTTTTGTGGCGTTAATGTGTAAATTATCTTTGATAAAACAATCATTAACAGACATTTGTATATTTATAAAAAAGGCAGAAAAAGCAGTAAATTGGTAGGTCTGGATGAAAGATTTTATTGAATAGAAAAAGAATATGAATGGAGCTGTAAAAGTTGAATTTAGAGTTTGGCGTGAGTTTTATAGTAATTCCAGGAGCACTTTAATGACGTCCGGATGCTGAATATAACCATCAATATCATGCGGATGATAGATGGAGGTATGAATCTCCTGATTAATAATCGCTGGCTGAAACTGGAAGGGTGGTTCTGATAATGGAAAGGCAGTCAGAAAGTCATCGCTACAATAGAAATTTATCCAATCGCCTGAAATTGCAGCAGGCCGTACAATTGGTTGCGGCAGATGAGCCTGGATCACCCGAAATGCCAACGGTGATCCGAGAGTAATAAAACGCTTGATATTCAGCTCCGGATGCTGGATCAAATAATTATAGGCAATCACGCTGCCGAGTGAGTGAGCCACCAGAATCTGTGGTCTGCTGCTATAGAGTTGATTATGAATGCGGCAGTGAACTTCCTGCATAAAATGTGGGTTGGCCAAATAAAGATAACTTTCTAGCAAAAATTTATGCAAAAAGCTGGCATGTAAGCTGGGAAAGTAATTGATGAGTACCGCAAAATCCCGCAAGGCAATATCTTTGCTTAATGCTGTGATGAACTTTAGTTTTTGATTGAAATTCAGGACATCATCAATATTCGACTGCGGGACGTCACAAATTTGATAGGTGCATTGGTCTGGTGGCGATGCCGGTTGCAGCTGTGCGGGATGTAAAAAAGGGAAATGCGGCCACTGTTGCGGCATCAGGGTGCTGGCATTCAAGACGTTATGAAAATGATGCCGAGAAAGTAAATCGCCATAAAAAGGGATACGGATATGCCGTTTTAAATAAGTAAACCGAGCTTGCTGTTGTGGGTTTTTCCGAAGGCCTGTTTTGAAGAGATGCAGCCAATGTTGACGTAATGAAGTAGCCGTATACTGTTGCTTGTTCATGCTGTGAATAAACACAATTTTCATCGACGCACCCTTAAGGCTGCCCACTATGGTTATAGTATAGATAAAAAAAGAGCGGCCGGAGCCGCTCTTTTAAAACTGATGATTAAGACTTGTTGTGATAAAAGGCATAATAACTTGCATAACACGCTGCAATAAATAGCAGACAGCCTATGAAGCTGATACGCATTGATGGATCAAAGACCATACTGATACAGGTAATAAAACAGAACACAAAGCCCAGGATTGGTACAATCGGGAACAATGGTGCAGCAAAGCCCAGTTCTTTGGCCGTATGACCCTGTTTATACCATTGACGACGGAAGTTGAACTGGCTTAAGCAAATACTCATCCAGACCACCACCATGGTAAACGCTGCAACGCCCAGCAAGTTGGTAAAGATCGTCTCTGGCGCAAACTGTTCAGACAATAAACCTGGCAATGCACCTAGCATAGTCACCATGACTGCAATATACGGTACACCGCGAGCATTCAGTCTTGAGAATACGGCAGGCAACTGTTTGCTGTATGACAATGACCACATCATACGAGAAGCAGCAAATAAGCCCGAGTTGGCGGCAGACAACAATGCAGTGATAATTACAAAGCGGATGATGTCTTCAGCATATGGGATACCAATGTGCTGGAATACTGTTACGAATGGACTGCTACTCACGCCTTCAGCAGCTAAGCCTGCTTCCTGATGCGGAAGTAAGGCTGTTACCACGATAATGGTACCTACAAAGAAAATTAATAAGCGGAAAATCGCAGTATTAATTGCTTTAGGAACATTTTTCGCAGGATCTTCAGTTTCACCGGCAGCCACACCAATCAGCTCGGTACCAGAGAAGGCAAAGTTCACAATCAGCATCGTAGCAAAAATCGGAAACAGACCTTCAGGGAACCAGCCCTGTGCAGTCAGATTGGTAAATAAAGGCGCA
>DFCG01000155.1:0-2479 GCA_002367455.1 Acinetobacter sp. UBA3060
ACGATTGGGTGAGACACCTTCATCATGGTTGCTTTAACGTGTAAAGAGAACAGGATGCCTGCTTCACGACAGTCTTCAAGTTCTTTCTCGTAGAAGTCGCAAAGTGCTTTCTTGCTCATGAACATTGAGTCGATGATTTCGCCGTCTTGAAGCGCAACTTTTGGCTTAAGAACAATGGTTTCACCAGACTTGGTGATCAATTCCATTTTCACATCACGTGCGCGGTCTAAAGTCATTGACTTTTCGCCGTGGTAGAAGTCACCTTCGTCCATGTGTGAAACGTGAGTTTGAGACCACTGTTTCCACTCGCTCATAGAGTGCGGGTGTTTTTTCACGTAGTTTTTAACGGCAGCAGGCGCACGACGGTCTGAGTTACCTTCACGTAGAACAGGGTTTACTGCTGAACCAAGACATTTGCTATAACGTGCCTTGATTGCTTTTTCTTCTTCAGTGGTCGGGTTTTCAGGATAGTCAGGGATTGCATAGCCTTTAGACTGAAGTTCCTTGATACACGCTGTTAGCTGGCCAACAGAAGCACTGATATTTGGGAGTTTGATAATGTTCGTGTCTGGATCTTGTGTAAGACGACCTAGCTCAGCTAGAGTGTCAGGCACCTTTTGCTCTTCGCTTAGGTAATCTGTAAATTCGGAGAGCACGCGCACAGCTACAGAGATGTCACTTTTGACGATCTCAACGCCAGCTGGCTTAGTAAAGGTCTCAATGATCGGCAGCAGAGAATAAGTCGCCAGTAATGGCGCCTCGTCGGTCAGTGTGTAAATGATAGTTGACTTTCCACCAGCCATATATAGCCCCTTGCGTTGGATTGAGTTTCTGAGGACCGAACTTTTGGCCCAGCCTCTTTGAACCGATTTGCTTAAATAAAAACATTGAGAGTATCGTCTTTCAGCGCATTTCAGTCAACGAAATATGCCTTTAGATTGAAATTTGGGCGAAAATTTGTACAGATTTGTGCGGTTTAGCCGTGTTTGTATTTTGTACAAAAAAATAATCCTCTATCGCTGTAAATCCTGATGAAAATGATCGGAAATGCTCTGTTAGCCAATTGTATTCACTGAAAATGAGTTTTTGGTCCTGAGACAGGCTTAAGCTGATCCTCGATATGGATATTGAGAGCGAGTGATTTGATGCTGTTTTGCGCAAATTCAGTCAGGCTGACTATGCAAATTTGCCCTTGACAGATGGCTGCATCATCATGGAATGACTTTGCGCTATACTGGCAAGCATCAATTAACTGATCTTAAAGATTGACGCTAACAAGGAAATGTAATGCCTAGCCTGTTTATTGTAATGCTTGGTGGTCGTCATGCCCGTGCCAATACAGAAGTCCATGATGTGGTTTTGGCAGTGGGAGAGAGTCTGGAAGACACTTATCCGCAATTGAAAAATGCCTGGTTTGCGGAACAGAAAGGTCTGCATGTTGATGCCTGGGCGCAAATCAACGGGCTAGAGTTTGAGGGCAAGTCCTATGCGCTGCAATTTACTGATGCACAGCCGCAGCAATCCGATGAAAAACTTTGGCTGATTAATCTGGGGGGGTATGATTCACGTGAGTTTGGCGAGTTGCATCGTTATGTGTTGGTGGTTGCGCAGAATGCTATGGTCGCTAAACAGCGCGGTAAAGCCTACTTTGCCCGGCACTGGCAAAAACAGCATACCGACCGTGTGCTGGATGTAGATGACTGTATTGTCATCGATCAGGTTTATGGCCGCTATGTACAACTGTTAGAAGGTAGTTTCAATGGCAATCGCTGGGAAAATACTTATCTCACGATTTAAAGCAGTTTGCGATTGAATTAAACCTGCGGCTGGCTTGATGATTCGACAAGCGGTTTAAAAAACCTCTTTATCAAAATTTAATAATTGGCATAATACTGCCAAGGAAAAACAGTTTTGACTGAGATGGAATGTCTTAAATGGATTTAATTCAGGCAAATGGACAACCGCGTTATGGACGTTTTAAGGAGCTTCCAAAAAGTATTGACTATCAGGCATATCAATACAAGAATCCTTATGGTCATGTGCTGTCAGGCTGGCGTAAGCATCTAAAATATAAAAAATTCAAATTCTGTAGTATTCAGCACGAGCATTATACGATTGGACTGGCGATTGCCGATATCGCATGGGCAGGGCATGGTTTTGTCTATGTCTATAACCATATGAGCAATGAAGTGCTGGAATGGAATGCAATTAATTTCCTGTCACGCAACACTGTGCTGGATGAACAGCCGCTGTTTAATCATAGTTATTTTCACAAGTCACCTTTTCAGATCGATATCCAGCATGCCAACGGCGTGCGTTATATCAACGTCAGCAAATATGGCGAGATTAAACTCAGTGCCCGGATTTTTTGTGCTGGCACAGACCCGCTGAGTATGTGCAGTCCGACTGGCATCAACGGCTGGACCTATACCCAGAAACTGACCACTTTGGGCTGTGAAGGCTTTTTCATTAACAAGCA
>DFCG01000155.1:2513-2808 GCA_002367455.1 Acinetobacter sp. UBA3060
CAGCATTATGCCAAATGGTAAAAGTGCAGGACATAAGACCTAATTTAAAAGCCTTCAATTTTGAAGGCTCTTTTGATTTGAGCTTAATCTTTGGCGGCCTGCCAGAAGGCTTCACCGGCCTGAATTGGATCATTGGTTTCGGCTAAAGTCTTTACCCAGACATCGTATTGCGCAATCACAGGATGCTGGCTGGGATGGAAGTCTTTTTTAAACCAGTCCCGATATTGTGGGCCCATGCGGGTCAAGGTGCCGTTACGGCCAAACAACCAAGGCAGTCCTTTCAGGTTCATTTGCA
>DFCG01000155.1:2822-4521 GCA_002367455.1 Acinetobacter sp. UBA3060
AAACGTTCGATAAAATCATCGACGGGCATGCCTTGTTCACGCATCAGCTGGTTCATTTTTTCATGGGCAATGCCATGCTGTGCTTCCTGACGAATAAAATCTGCCACACGTTGTTGCAGTTCCAGGTCTGTGATCTGATCGCGGAACAGGCGCACACTTTGAATAAAATAACGCTCGCCATCTGGAAAGGTCAGGCTCAAGGCATCGAACATGCGGGTCAGAAAGGGATCGCCGCCAAACCAGTAGCGCGGAATTTCATCCAGTTTAAAATCAAGCTGGGTCCGGACCACGGGCTTTATTGAAGATTTTAATACTGCATTCATCTTAGAAGTTCTTTTTTGTGACGATGCGGACAGTATGTCGGGGAATGCTGTAATTGTTTTGACAGTGCTTGCCAATTTTTATACATTTTATGCCAAATGAAAATAAAACTGCTCAGACTAAAGCAGGCATCGGGAAGCGTGCATGCAAGAAATTAAAATATCCAATGGTTATATTCAGCTTTGGGCGACTTATCTGCGCAGTCTGCAAATTGAGCCTTTGGAAGCTGACTTTCTGCAAGATGTACATGAAGTACTTGTCCCCCTGATTGATCAGCCTTTTGCCACGCAAGTGCCGCTGGAATTATTAAATCAGCTTCTGTTAAGAACCCGGCAACATTTAAACTGTCCACAACTAATTTTCGAGATCGTGCAGGTTATTCGTCCAGAACATTTTGGCGTGCTCGGCTATATGGCTTCGAGAAGCAGCAGCGTTGCGGAAATGATCCGCCATATTATGCGTTTTCAACGACTGGTGATTGATGGCAGTGAGTTTGTACCTTTGCAGTTGAAGCAGCGTGAACACAGTATTGAATTATTTTGGGCCTATCTGGACGAAAAATATAATCTGCTCAATGAACTGACCATGGCCGCGATGGTACAGTTGGGACGTGTCATTTTACAGGATCATCAACTGTTAGTCCGTTGTGTACGCTTTGCCCATGCGCCCGATAGGGGACAAATGCATTATCAAAAGTTTTTCGCCAGCGAGGTGATATTTTCCCAAGCCTACTATGGCATAGAACTGGATCTACAAGGACTGGCACATCGGTCTGAGCAGGCAGATCCGATGCTGTTGCAGTTGCTGGTGCATCAGGCAGAACAGGCGATTGCCGCCAAGCCGCCCCTTGAGAATCATTTGGAACAGGCGCAGCAAATGATTGCTGAACAGCTGCGAACCCAGCATCAGGCGATTAAAGTTGAACAACTTGCTCAGCAGTTATTGATGTCGACACGGAGTTTGCAACGCTTATTTAGTACCCATGGCACTTCATTTAAAAAACTGCTGGAACAGCAGCGGATCAAACGTTGCGAGCTGTTGTTGCAGAAGGGATTAGGTCTGACCGAAATCGCCGAGCAGCTGGATTATTCTGACCAGTCGGCATTGGCACGGGCCTACAAGGCAGCCACCGGACAGACATTATTAGAGCGCAGAAAGCAGTTACACAAACAGCGCAGCTAAAAAAAGCGACCCGTATCGGTCGCTTTTTTATTTGAAGAAAATGGTGAGGTTAAGCGTTGGCTTTGATTTGAGGGAATCTAAACGCAATCGCCGCAATCGCAAAAATGGCCAGAATCCAGCAATAGTACACACCACCAATCAGTTCAACCGGCGAGATTTTTGCAATGGAACAGGCCAGTAGTAACTGTGCGCCATA
>DFCG01000148.1:0-2646 GCA_002367455.1 Acinetobacter sp. UBA3060
GGATTCGGGTAGCATCGACATCAGACGTTCATTGAAAAATAACAAAGACAGGTGAAGAGGATATGTTTAAAGCGTTTGAAAATGGCAGCGAATCCCATGCCATTCATGATCTGACTTTGGAAAATGATCTGGACTGCGTCAGCGTGTATGGCAACTTGCAAATCACCAAGGATCAGCAGGGACTGAAAGTGGCCAAAGCCTTGCAGGCTTTTTTGAATGATGTGGTGCAACAACTGGAAAATACACCGGATTTGCCAGAAAAAATTCAGCGTGATGACCTGGATGAAATTGAAAATCCATTTTTATAAGCATTTTTAAGCGCGATGATCTGCATGCTCCATGTGAAACATGCAGAAAAATGGTATTTGGAAATCCTGGCTTTTTAGAGGGTTTTTATTAAAAAGCCTAATTTTCTGCTCCCACAATATCTCCAAACACTAGCCAGAACGTGCCGAGCAATTCGGCAAGATATTTATCCATATTTTAAATTCTTATTTTTATATTTATTATTAGGTCATAGGGGTAATGGATTTAAATTATCAACGCTGCTTGAAGCCCATCTATCAAACCAACATGCTTGTGGTTTAAGCGGCTGACATATTCTGTTGGCGCCACTGCTGCGGCGTCAGTTGAGTCCATTGCTTAAAGGCGCGCTGAAACGCACTCTGTTCAGAATAACCGAGTAACATGGCAGTTTCCTGCAAACTCAAGTGCGGATCTTTCAGATATTGCATCGCCATCATGCAGCGGATTTCCTGCATACATTGCTGATAGGTTTTGCCCTGTTTCTGCAAATGGCGTTGTAACTGACGCACGGAAAAATTCATCTGCTCGGCAATATGCTCGATCTGAAACAGGTTTTTTTGCAGGCCAATCAGAATTGCCTGTTGCAGTTGCTGATCAATGAGAGTGGAGTGCGGAAATTTTTCTAGCAATGCTTTGGCCTGTTGCATCAGCAGTTTCTGCAAGCTCTGGTCGCCCTGTTTCAGCGGTCTGGACAGTTCACTGACATGCATCAATACCTGATTTCTGGCTTGAGAAAAGCGGACTTTACAGCCGAAATACTGCTCATAGAATGCAATATTTTTAGGCATTGCATGCTGGAAATGCACTTCATATAACTGAACCCCGTGCGGGTTCTGCACATTGGCTTTCACGAATTCCGTCATTAGCGCAATCGCGATTTCATCGGTCAATTGGGTATTCAGATGAAACGGAACTTCAACCCAGCCAATCGACAGATAATCGCCTTGCCATTGCAGCTGAAGTAGGCCGCCATCATAAATCAGACGATGATAATCATGATAGCGCATGAAGGCTTCACCCAAGGTCTCACTTGAGAGTGCCAGATAGCCAATAATACCAAGGTGTTTAGCTTCAACCAGTTGGGCGATTTCCAGGCCTAAAGCTGGTCGTTGCAGCTGTTGATCAAGTGTTGTTAACAGATCACGCCATAGGGCGAAATCAAAGCGTTCCAGATTTTGAATGGCCAATAATTTCTCAGGGACTTCAAGCTGTTTCAACTGATAATAGTCCAAAAGTAAATGTCCTAAACCACCGTATACTGAACCTACGTAGTTTTTTAGAACCAGCATTTTTAATTCTTTTATTTTGTCGTATTTTGTCAATCATATTGAATATTTTGGTCAATATCTAGTCTTTTATTTAGCCTATATTAAAAATAGACCAAGAGGTAAAAGATTATGTGGAAAGGTTTTCTGGCAGGGCTCGTCGTCGCAAATGGATTTGAATGGTTTGCGCATAAATATGTATTGCATGGTGTTCACCGGCCGGGACAGAGCCGTTATAGTCCAGTACCCGAGAGTATGCGCTCACACTGGGAGCATCACCGGGTTGTGCGCAAAACAGAATTCTCCGATTTCGGCTATGTAGAAGGACTGGACAACTGGCGTACCCGCAATGAAATTGCCTCACTGGCAGTCGTCGCGACCGTTTTTGGACTCAGTTTTTATCCTTTTTCCAAAGGTATGTCACTGGCTGCCTTATATGGTGCAGGCAACTATTATTATTTACATCGCCGGGCTCATCTGGAGCCGGAATGGGCCAAAAAGAAATTGCCCTGGCATTATGATCATCATATGAATAGTAATCAGGATGCCAACTGGTGCGTCACCAAGCCCTGGTTTGATTATCTGCTCGGTACCCGTGTGATTTCCTCGGCAGATTTGCAGGAACAGAATCCTTTAGGTCTGAGCTTGCCTGCACCGATCTCGAAAAAACTCAACCGCTGGGCAGAACAATATTTTCCAGTTAAATCGGCCGATGCTTACTCTAAGATGACGAAAAATACTGCAAAAAATACGGTAATGAAGCAGTTAAATACGCAGGTTATGGAGTAAAACAGGGCTTTGTCGTGATTTGTCAATAAAATACGATTGTATTGTCAATATTGTCCTGTGGATTTCACTTATATTTGCTCCTGTCGGTGAGCAAAGCCTCATACTGATAATGTTTCTGGGTGTAATGAGTTATTTTGAATACCAAGTGCTGTAGTCTTATCTTGGTTTTATAGGGAGTCGAAAGACTCCTTTTTTTTGTCCCGTATTTGCTGTGTTGTTTTATTTAAGGCATAAAAAAAGAGTGTTTATAAAAACACTCTTTAATTAAATCATCATCTAAAACGGC
>DFCG01000148.1:2677-10911 GCA_002367455.1 Acinetobacter sp. UBA3060
GTCGGTACCGTGACGCGGTCATTGATGGCGCGCATCAGGGCAATGTCGTAACCGGCTTTGGTGCCATCGGCATCCATCGAAGTAATCAGTAATTCACCTGCGCCGAAGTCAGCCATTTTCACGGCCCATTCAATCGCATCGATCCCGGTTTCTTTACGGCCGCCGTGGGTGAAAATTTCCCATTTGTGGTCGCCAGTTTTTTTGGCATCNNACGGATATCTTCGACTTTACGTACACCGCCACCGACAGTCAGGGGTACAAAAACCGATTCAGCCATGCGCTCTACTGTGCGGTAAGTCGTGTCGCGTCCATGATGTGTAGCGGTAATATCAAGGAAAGTAATTTCATCGGCACCTTGTTCATTATAACGGCGCGCCACTTCGACCGGGTCACCCGCATCACGAATATCAAGGAACTGGACACCCTTGACCACGCGGCCGTTATCCACGTCCAGACAAGGAATAATACGTTTAGCTAGCATAAATTTTTCCAATTATTACAGCCGATTATGAAACTCACCCACGCAAGCGCTACACCTTGGCAGATGGAAACGGTATTCTAGCAAAATTATGTAAGTTTTTTCGCAGGTTTTCTATGTCGGTTTATACCACTTTGACTTTAAAGGAAGTTCAGGATTTTGCAGCGCCTTATGGTTTAAAGGCGATTGATCTGATTCCCATTCAAGGCGGTATTCAAAATACCAACTATTTTTTAGTCTGCGAAGATCAGCAATATGTGCTGACAGTATTTGAGGATATGGATGAGCAGGCGGCAGGTGAACTGGTTCCTGTGCTGGAACATCTGGGTCAGGCTGGATTGGCCGTTCCTGTGCCTTTGTCGCATTCAGGCAAGGCCATTCACAGCATTAAAGATAAACCGGCACAGATTGCACCACGCCTGATGGGTGAACATCCGATGCCATCTACCGTCGCACAAGTTGAAGCGATTGCAGTGGCTCAGGCGAAAATGCATGTGGCACTCAAAGACTTTAAATTAGAGCGTAATTTTGTACGTGATCATGCCTATTGGCTGGCCGTGTCTCAAGAGATCAAGCCGAGTTTAAGTCCGGCCGATAAAGTCTTGCTCGGTAAATTATTAGGTTTATATGAGGCGTTGACGGCGGTATATCCAGACCGTCCACGCGGTTTTATTCATTCGGATCTGTTCCGTGACAATACCTTGTTTGATGGTGATCAGCTAAATGGCATTCTGGATTTTTATGAGCTGAATAAAGATGAATGGTTGTTTGATATCGCCATTACGTTAAATGACTTCTGTACCGAATATCCTGACGTGGTCTTAAACGAAGAAAAAGCGATTGCCTTTTTAAATGCCTATGAAACGATTCGTCCTTTAACCAGTGATGAACGCGCCTGTCTGGAATTGTATCTGGCGATGGCAGCAGGACGGTTCTGGATGATGCGTCTGCAGGTGGCTCAGCGTAATGCAGCATTAGGCCGTACTGGCGAAGATATTTTGCAAAAAAATCCGGATGAAATGCGTAATATGCTGATTGAACGCTTAAAATTCGTCACCGCTTAAACAATCAAATCAACAGGGATAGGGAATATGCGCGATCAGGGACGCTTAGTGGAATGGTTTGATGACCAAGGCTATGGTTTTATCCAGCCCAGTGATCCGGCCAAAGATCGCGTATTTCTGCATATCAAGGACTTTGCCAAGCCTGGTCCACGTCCAATCGTGGGCTGTGCGCTGGATTATCTGGTGATTCTGGATGAACGCGGCCGTTATCGTGCGCAACAAGTGATGTACTTGAAAGCAGTACAAGCCAAAAGCCTGCAAGCAAAATTCAAACCCTCCAAGCCACAGCAGACACAGAAATTACAGCCGATGCAGATTGCCTGTGTGCTCTATATTCTTTTTCTGGTGGCTTTGACCTTGGGTAGTTTACTGAGTGGACTGGTGTTGTTGCTGGTCAGCCTGATGAATGCGCTCAGCTACTGGCTCTATGCGCAAGATAAGGAAGCGGCACAGCTGGGTAATCGCCGTATTCCGGAAAACACTCTGCATCTGGTGGCTTTCTTAGGCGGCTGGCCGGCAGCCTGGCTGGCACAGCAGAAATTACGGCATAAAACACAAAAACAACCTTTCCGGCAGATATATTTTTGTACCATAGCCTTTAACATCATTTTGATTATATGGCTGATTTCCCCGTTGAATAGTTTAAATATCTAGGGGAAGTACCAGGAGGGGACGTGAACTATTCCATTGATAAAGACTCAAACCGTACACTGACTTTTGCACTGTACATTTTATATATTGTGGCCATTTTTAGTGCTGGCCTGCTGGCTCTCGTGGCGCTAATCATTAACTATGTGAAACGGCGCGATGTGCGCGGTTCCATCTTTGAAAGCCATTTTACCTGGCAGATCCGCAGTTTCTGGTGGTATCTGTTCTGGAATATCGTCGCCTTTATTCCATTTTTCTTTTTGTTCTTTACCGGCGAAGATCCTGACCTGTTTGCAGGGGTCGCATTTGGTGCATCCGCTTTCTGTTTAGTGGTGGTGGTTTTGGCCTGGATCTGGATTGTGTATCGGGCGATTCGCGGCATCATGCGCTTAAATGACAATAGACCGATGTATAGCAAATAATTTTAGCCGTATTTCCCTAGAGAAAAAAATCCCTCTTTTTCAGGGGGATTTAGCGGAATTAAGAAAGATCTTGCTTTAATTCTTCTGTTGGTTGTTTTCTTAAAAACTTCGGTTTCCATTCACTGGCAATCACGCCCAGTACCACCAGCAATCCGCCTAATAAAGCCAGTGACGGTAAACGTTCTCCGGCCAGACGGCCAAACAGGGCTGCCCATACCGGTTCGCCGGCATAGATAATCGCTGCCTGTGATGGGTCGACCATGCGCTGCGCCCAGTTCATCACCAGTTGAATCAAGGCACTGGCAATGCCCAAACCGACTAAAATCCCTGCCAGATGCCAGTGGAATTCAGGTAGCTGAGATTCACCTAAAACAGGTGCGATCATAAAGCAGAACAGGGACGCAAAAATCAGTTGCAGCACGGTGACCCGGCGTACATTCACCTGCTCGGCAAAATGGCTGATAAAAATAATCTCCAGTGCAATCGCAATCGAACCGAGCAAAGTCAGGGTTTGCCCGAAACTGAGCTGAATCGCAGCAAAGCCATTTCCTGTCAAAAACACCAGACCGATAAAGGCAAACAGCGCTCCGATCCAGGTCATGACATGCGGTTTTTTGCGAAACAGCAGCCAGAGCAGGATCGGAACCAACGGCACATACAAGGCGGTTAAAAAAGCCGATTCACTGCTGCTGATGGTCTGTAAACCCACAGTTTGGGTGCCGTAGCCAATGGCGATCATGATCCCAATTACCGCGCCAGCGAACACCTCTTTCAGGTTCATGCCTTTTAGCGACTTCAGTGAAATCAGGGTGACGGCAAGCGCTGCCGCAGCAAAACGCAGGCCGACAAATATAATCGGACTGCTAAAGTTCAGCCCGTATTGCACGGTAATAAAGCTGCCGCCCCAGATAATGGTGATCAGGATCAGGGCGAGTTGCGGTGCTTTTACCATCCAGCCGGAGTGATTTTTGGAAATAAGTGTAGACATGCCAGGAGATCAGAAAATTAAAAAAATAAAAAAGAGGTCCGAAGACCTCTTTTACAGCAGACTTAATTATAGCGCCTGTTGCTCATCTAGCAATAACTGTGCTTCACGCAAGCTTAATGTACCTTCGTAAATCGCACGGCCGGTAATTGCACCTAAAATACCCGGTTGGTCTTTCAGGTTACGCACGTCATCCAGATTGGTCACGCCGCCTGAAGCAATCACAGGCAAACCTGAGTATTGCGCCAGATTCACGGTTTGCTCAATATTCACACCCTGCATCATGCCATCACGCGCGATATCCGTGTAGACAATGCTTGACACGCCAGCATCGGCAAAACGTTTCGCCAGGTCAGTAGCCTTGACATCAGTTACATTGGCCCAGCCATCTGTTGCTACCATGCCATTCATGGCATCAATCCCAACAATAATATGACCAGCAAATTTTCGACATGCTTCTTCAACAAATTCAGGATCCTGAACAGCTTTGGTGCCAATGATCACAAAAGAAACACCGGCTTGCAGATAATGCTCAATGGTTTCCAGAGAACGGATACCACCACCAATCTGGATCGGCAAATCAGGTTGAGATCGGACAATGGCTTCAACCACTGGCTTATGGATTGGTGTACCTGCGAAAGCACCGTTTAAATCTACTAAATGTAAGCGGCGAGCGCCTTCATTTACCCAATGCTGTGCTGTTGCGACCGGATCGTCTGAAAATACGGTATCGTCTTCCATACGACCTTGCTTTAAACGGACACATTTGCCATCTTTCAGGTCAATTGCAGGGATGATCAGCATGCTTTCGCTCCTTGCTTAATCTTTAGAATGAATTTGAGTGTATTCATCTTAGCAAATAAAGTCGAAATTTCTAACTCTTAAACGGTATGAATAAAGAAAACCTGTCCATAGATAGGTAGCAGTGAGGTAATTTATTTTGCTCGTTTTAATGATTTTTATGATCCGTCTCTTGAATGGCGATCAGATGTTCCACAACGGGTCGTGTACTGAGCGGGTCGATAATCGAAGCTGTAAGATCTACTAAAGTCACAGCTCTCTCATCGACCGCGCTCATCACAGCTTTTATGCGTACATCAAGTTGCCAGTACCAGCAGGCCATGCAAGCACTTAAGCCGTCGATGAAGGACGGATTCTTAATTTTAATGAAGTATTGGGAATCTCTCTGGGTAATAAATCCCGACGTAGTAATTCTTCAAATACCAGCACGGGCGCGTAGGCATCTGCGGCTGCATAATCAATTTGTGCCGGGCTTAGCTTCTTGCTGGCCCAGTTCGAGGTACTAATCCGTTTGGATTTAGGAAAATTCAACTGAAACAATAACGCCATGGCATTTTTTAATCCGACCGGATTGTTTAAACCAAAAGCTTTAAAACATTTAGACAGTTCAATCACACTATTCAGTTCAATTCCTTTTTTACGGAACAGGTGCGCATCATTTTTCAGGCCAAAACCGACCTTGATCTGCTCGCGACTGGCAAAGATCGGTTTAAGAAAATCCCAGATCGAATCATTCATTTGAAATAAATAGGCTTTNNATTAATCACCTGAATCTGTTGCATCGGAAGATTTTGAAATACAGGAAAGGCCTGAATTTGTTCCTTGCTTGGTAAAGTGTCCAGCCGCTGTTCCATACGCATTAATCATGAAATGAATGCGTTCAGCTTAATCATTTTTCCAGCTCTAGGCAAAAATAAAGCCCATGCAGAATGGGCTTTATGCAAAATTTAAACAGGATTAATCAGTGTGATAGCTACTCTGTTCCATCTGCGCCTGTTGAGCACGTTCAACATAATTCTGATAAGCAGGGACAGCAAAGGCTGCCAAAATAACCGCGAGTACCAGGTACAGTACCACCAAAAGCGTTTCCCAGCCACGTGTGGTGCGTGGAGAGCCATATTCATTACTTTCGTTGTGACCTGGCGCCAATAACAGGTAAAGTGTAAAGACAAGGTTCACGACCGGCACAAAGATCAGTAAAGAAAGCCAGCCATTATGATTACGGTCATGTAAACGACGAATTAAAAAAATCACGCTAAAATAAATCGCAACGCCGTAGATCAAAACCAACATCACCATTAAAGGCATGGACATTTTACCATCTAAAGTCTCTGGACTCATTCCAGGCAAAAGGAAAGCAGCAATGATCCCGATGATCATAAAGCAAAAACCAAGCAGCATATTCCATGCGATATAAGAACGTCGCCCAAAACGTCCTGATGCATTCCACCCCGAATCCTGAATTNNCCTGATGCACCTGGTTCCAGCCCATATGCGGCACTTTTAAGCCCGCCATTTCTGGGAAATGCTTAACCGCACCTTCGAAAATACCCAGTGCATCGGTACCACCATTCTCTTCAGAATGCTGCATCAAGGCTTGCATGCCGACACAAATGGCCAATACCGGTTTGTTAAATACGGCATTGCGTACCACTTCATCAATCCCGGCTTCGTGCATGCCTTGCATACAGTCACGCATCGCGCCTACGCCCGGAAAAACAATCTTGTCTGCTTGTGCAATCAGTTTTGGATCATTGGTCACATCAACCGTGGCACCGACATGTTCTAATGCTTTTGCCGCAGAGTGCAAATTTCCCATGCCATAATCAAGAAGGGCAATACGGGTCATTACAGTGTACCTTTGGTTGAAGCTACCGTATTGGCAGCACGTGGATCTACTTCACAGGCCATACGCAGCGCACGCGCAAATGCTTTAAATACGCTTTCGATCTGGTGATGGCTGTTTTTGCCTTTCAGGTTGTCGATATGTACCGTCATCAAGGAGTGGTTTACAAAGCCCTGGAAAAACTCAGAGAATAAATCCACATCAAAACGGCCGATCATGGCACGGGTAAATGGAATATCNNTCGCCATCACAATGAATATCAATATCAAACAGGCCATGACGCTTGATTTGATCAATCATATGATCTAAAAAGGGAATACCCGTGTTTAAGGTGCCTTGACCAGTACCGTCGAGATTCAAACGAACTCGAATTTTGGTTTCGTTGGTATTTCTTACCACTTCACTGATACGATCTGTCATAGACACGTTCCTCAAATACGTCAAAATGATTGATGTAGAAAATATTTTCGCCGTGACGAAGTCACCGCATATTAGATTGCTCAGGAGGGTTTATCAATGCCTATCACCGTACATGCTTATACTTCTTTAGAAAATGACGAAGTGCGCAGCCAGCTTGAGCGACTGTATGACACGAGCCCGGAATTTAGCGACGGGGCAGATGCCATGGAACAACTAGAGCAAAACCTTGCACAGTATACCTCAGTTTATAGCGCAGAATTTAATAGCAAAATTATTGGGGCAATCTGGTGCACTGGACAGGGCGAAAGCCGCATTCTGGAAAATATCGTGGTACATCCGGCCAATCGCGGTCGTGGTGTGGCAGAAAGGCTGGTCAGCGAAGTCTGCCGCATGGAAGAAGAAAAAGGCGTGAAAAATTTCGTCCCAGGCTGTGGGGCCATTCATCGTTGTCTCGCCAATCTGGAAAAAATCTGAAGATAGAGCAATATCAAGCAGTCATTAGGCTGCTTTTTTATGTAAATAAGCGCTTAAATCTGTTTTATTGCTGAGGTCTTTGGTAAACACTGTTCGATTTATGACTCAAATTGATGCGAGTTGATGGAAAAGTAAACATTTGATGAAAATTATTCTCTCTGCTCTTGACGATTTACAGCTGAAACTGTTTAATACGCGACATCGGCGTGATAGCTCAGTAGGTAGAGCAACGGATTGAAAATCCGTGTGTCCCCAGTTCGATCCTGGGTCTCGCCACCATATTTTAAAACGATTTCAAAGTTTTCAATCCCTGATCCCATCAGGGATTTTTTTTAGGCCAAAAATCAGCCACTCAAATATTTTTTTCATAATTTTGATTGACTAATGAGGCCAGATACGGCTTAATACACCGCATCGGCGTGATAGCTCAGTAGGTAGAGCAACGGATTGAAAATCCGTGTGTCCCCAGTTCGATCCTGGGTCTCGCCACCATATTCAAAAAATCCTCAAACTTGGTTTGGGGATTTTTTTTGCCTGCACCAAAGCCAGATCANNGGCATTATTTGTAAGATTTAGCTTTGACGCTTTCCCTTTTCCAAACGAGGGTGAAAATGATGAATCTCCTAACACCAATTAAACTCGGCTTTCTTACGGCCTGTACTGCTTTTAGCCTACCGATATTAAGCCATGCTGCGCCTGCTGCTGATTCTGTAGTCTTACCGACTCTGACCGTCATGGCGGAACCGGAACTGCGCGCCGTGACTGAAAAAATGTTGCCTTATCAGGAACAGAACAGCCAGCGCAAAGCCCTGCAAATGCGCCTGATAAAAATTGAACGTGAAATTCAGGCCTATAGCGTGGATGGTGATGTGGTCGCGAATATTGATGTGATGCGTGCACCTGCCGACCCTGATCTGGATAGCCTGCCTGTGGTGTTCCGTGAATATGTATTGGCCATCGCACAGGGCTTGCAGTCTTCAGACCCAAGAAATGGGGTGTATGTATTGCTGCAACCTTTTGGAATTAACCGCGATGCCACCAATGTGAATATTGTTCGGGAACAATTCGATCCGAACCGGCTGAATCTGAGCCTGCC
>DFCG01000148.1:11035-11206 GCA_002367455.1 Acinetobacter sp. UBA3060
TATTATTGGAAAAATCAAATGCCTTGAATTGTGTTTAAAAAATAAGCATAGTGGATGTAAATCAACAAGATCTGACTGACAGAGCTGGAGCGTATACATGCCGCGTGTTTTTATGATTGTAGCCGCTGTGACACTGGCAATTTTTATTGGGCTGTTTTATCAGAATTCGGT
>DFCG01000148.1:11312-24177 GCA_002367455.1 Acinetobacter sp. UBA3060
CAACTGGATATTAAAAACCGTTATCGCCAGCAACTGAGCCTGACCCTGAAAGACAGTCAGCAAAATAGTAATGCACATGTCATTTTTGAAATTGAAAAACAGACGCTGGCCAAGGCTGATGCCTTATTTGCAGTACTGAAAAAGCATAAATGGCAAAAGAAAAATAACACCTTTATGTTCTATGACGATAAAGCCGTGCAAGAATTTAATGCGCTGTATAAAGAAATGCTGCACTTGAATAAACAGATGGAACGAGTGGCAACTGCCAATCAGAAAGCGGTTGAAAACAAGTTGTAGCATGACCTAGATGACAGGATTGCCATAGGACTGTCATCTGCTGTTCAAACTCGCTTGCTAAATTGAAGGGGTCGCACAGATCACGACATAACATTCAAGCAGGTGAGTCATGCAAACAATTCAGGTTTTTGCTGATATTCAGCAGGTGTACGGTGAGTTTGTCGCAAATAAAACAGATCCAAAATTAGAAAGGATGAATAACGGGGACAAGAACCGGTTGTTCTTGAATCAATATTTCACGCTGATCGAGGACTGGCACTATACCGAACAGATTGTGATTCAGTTCAATCAGCAGTATTTCAGTTTGGATCTGGGGAGCGCACCGGATTTTATGGATCAGGATAAATATATCAACTGGCTAAAGTCGGAACTGCTGCATTAATCNNGCTGATTCCAATTCCGATTTGAACAGGCTATGCTGAATTAATTACCGCTACCAAAAGAATGACAGGCGGAGCATGGATGATATGGAGGGCAAAAAATTATGCAACAGTTGAGATGTTATAAGGAACTTCCAGTCTGGACCCAGCAGAGTATTCCTCAGGGCTTCAAGAATCAGCACAATACCAAAGCGGGTACCTGGGCGAAATTGACAGTATTAAAAGGTGAGCTGCATTTTGCCATGCTGGAAGAATCTGGTGCAGTGCAATCCGAGCATGTGTTTACACCAGAGCAGCAACCGCCATTTATTGAGCCTGAGGCTTGGCACAAAATTGTCTCTGCCAGTGAAGATGTCGAATGCCAGCTGCGTTTTTACTGCCGGCCTGCGGATTACTTCATCAAGAAATATCAGTTGAATCCTACCCATTCTGAAGTACTGGCCGCCATGCCCTATTTAAAAGGTGGCCGTGCGCTGGACGTCGGCTGCGGTACAGGGCGTAATGCGCTTTATTTAAGTCAGAACGGCTTTAATGTCCATGCCTGGGATGTTAACGAAAACAGTTTGCAGAATTTAAGACAGATTGTGCAGACCGAGCAGATTGATCACATACAGATCCAGCGCCGCGATCTCAACACGGATACCAGCATTGTAGGTCAATATGACTTTATCTACTGTACCGTGGTGATGATGTTCCTTGAGGCGAAAACCATTCCACCGCTGATTGCACAGATGCAGCAGACGACCGTGCCAGGTGGCTATAACCTAATTGTTTGTGCCATGGATACGCCAGATATTCCGGCACAAGCCGATTTTCCATTTGCTTTTCAGCCGGGNNTCTTTGGTTTCTACTGCTTCAGTTTTCGCAGCTTCAACGTGTTGTTCTGCTGTAGCTTGAGCCGTTTCTACTTGAGTCGTCGCTTCTGTTTTTACTGCTTCAGCTTTAGTTTCAGCCGCTTGTTGAGTTGCAGCAACAGTCGCTTGAGTCGCTTCAACTTTCGCTTGTACAGGTGCAGCAGCTTCTTTGGCAACAGTTTGGGTTGTTTTAGTTACAATAGTTGCTGGCGCAACTTGAACTTCAGTTGCCATTGCAGATGCAGAAGTCGCTACGATTGCAGTCGCGATCATTGTTTTAAGCATGTTCATATAAACCCTTTTAAGGAAATAGGAAAAAGAGGCCTGATCATACACTTATAAATTTTAAGTGATTAATAAATAGGATTTTATTGGTTGATTATTCAACTGAAATTACAAAGGGATAACATTTCTATTTTATAAAATTCTTCGAGATATAGTAAAAAACAAAACAAATATATCTAAACTTTCCAAAATATAATTTATTGCCAAGAGGTTTTATCACTCTGTGAAAGAAAACAACTTTTCCATATTCCTTGTCATCATTGATCTTTTCATTATTTAAATTAATGGTTTTACCATCAAGCTTTTCATCCAGAAGGTATTGGGGATAGAGATATTCAATTCCAGGGAATTTACCTATTAGTTGGACTATATATAGATTCTTAAAAACATGAGCAACTCTAATAGTATTATTCAATAATTTTGATTCGTTATAAAAGAGACCTGAGTTTGTCTCTGCACAATTGAAAACAGAATTACCTGCTTTATCATTATCTACATAAATAATAGTAGGGAATTTACTATCTTCTTTAGATTTATAAATATTTAAATAAATTTTTATGAAGTGACATAGTTCTCCTGTTCCACCTGATAGATTTAAAGGATGAGTAAAAGATTTTAAGTGTTTTTCAAGACTTATTATTTCAAAATCTTCTTTATTGAAAAGATTGGTATGACGTAAATAATTATAAAAATGTTGTGGATCTGTTCTTCCTTCACAAATAATTTTAATTTTTGATTGATGAACAAAATTTATATGAAACATTAAATCGATATAACTCTTACTAAATCCTTTTAAGTTTTGATAAATTTGTAATGGTTCTAATTTTCTATCAATAATATTTGTATGATTATATTTTATGCCTTTTATATTTTTTATATGGTTTACAATACCAATCAAAGATTTTTCGCTGAAATTTATACCTATAGAATGATGCTTTGAACGCTCATATAAGCCAGTCTTACAATATTTGTCGATCATTGCTCTGGTGTATTTATAGTAATTTGCATTTATATTAGCTTTTTTATTAACTGTTAAGCCTGTAACTTGTTGTCTTTCATATTTATCTCTAATTACTATTTTTTCTTCATTTATTTCAAATTGACATAAATTAATTGTATTTCTAATAGTCTTGCAAAGAACCCAGTTTTTTTCAATTTTTGTGACAATATCACTAGGGAAAGAATTTGTATTAAATGAAAAAGTTAAATCATCCGAGTAGCGTGAATAAGTAAATTTTTTTCTATTTGCTAGTTTAAATATGCGCTCATCTAAAATTGTCCCTATAAAATTAGAAATTATAGGAGAGCATGGGCTCCCTTGTGGAAGATATGATTTATTGCTGATTGGATCTTTGTAACATGCAATTTGGGCAATAGTGATAGCAACTTCATAGTTTATTTTTAGATTTTTATTTTTAGAAAAATAACCAACAATACGACTAAATGTAATATTAGTGAAAAAATCTTTTAGATCTACATTTATAACTAATTTGGAATTAATATGTAGCTTAGCATTTTCATGAAAACCAAATTTTTGTTCTGAATCTTTACGATAACTATAACAAAGTTGAGTAGAGCGAAAATTAACTTCATCATAAATTATTCCCCAATAAACTGGCTAATCGTTGTTGTATATATTTTAAATGATTAGCAGGAGCTAAAATTTCTCTAGGCTTACCATTCTTTTTATAAATTAGTGCCTTATTATAGCGTTTAGAAATTGGCTGAGCATATAAAATATAACAAAATTGATTGTAATCTATATCTAATAGATCTGCTAAATCTTGTCTGTTTTTACAGTTTTGTAAAAGTAATAAATTTAAAATCATAGAAGCTATCTGTGAAAACTCTTATGGCGAACCACCAAGCATCCTCAAACGAGAGAAAGCCTCAAGGAATTATTAAAAACCCTTCTTATACGAAAGGAACTTAAGGAAGACATAAGTTAGCTCATGTCCTGACCCTTAGAAATCAGATTGCGAAACACAATCCATGAATCTATTCACAGATAGCTTATTGAAAATAATATAAAAAATCCCCGCATAAAGCGAGGATTTTTTGTTGAAGTATTTAAATCTTAAACACGTTCGATCACTGTGGCAATACCTTGACCTAGGCCGATACACATCGTCGCAAGACCGATTTGCGTATCTTGCTGTTCCATTACGTTTAGCAATGTCGTCGTGATACGCGCACCAGAACAACCCAATGGGTGACCCAATGCAATCGCGCCACCATTATGGTTCACGATGTCTTGCTTGTCATAAATGCCTAAGCCTTTAAGAACAGACAGACCTTGTGCAGCAAAAGCTTCGTTCAATTCAAAAGTCTGAATATCAGCAATTGACAGGCCAGCGCGCTTCAATGCTTTTTGTGTTGCCGGAACCGGACCATAACCCATGATCGCAGCATCACAGCCTGCAACCGCCATAGAGCGAATTACAGCACGTGGCTTAAGACCTAAAGCTTGAGCACGTTCAGCAGACATCAATAACATTGCAGAAGCACCATCAGACAATGCTGAAGAAGTCGCTGCAGTTACTGTACCGCCTTTCGGATCGAAGACTGGACGCAAAGATTTGAACGATTCAAGGTTCGCATCCGGACGGATCACTTCATCGATATCACACAGGATTTTGTAGCCATCTGCATTATGACCTTCAATGCCGACGATCTCATTCTGGAACAGACCGTTTTCAGTCGCAGCCCAGGCACGGCGATGTGATTCCACACCAAACGCATCCTGTTCTTCACGGCTAATGCCGTTCATACGACCCAACATTTCAGCAGTTAAGCCCATCATGTTCGACGCTTTGGCATAATGCTTAGACGCTTCAGGGTTCAGGTCGATGCCGTGCATCATGCCCACATGGCCCATGTGCTCAACACCACCGATGATGAAGATATCACCCTGGTTCGTCGCAATTTGCGCAGCCGCAGTGTGAATCGCCTGCATAGACGAACCACAAAGACGGTTCACCGTTTGGCCTGCAACAGTTTTCGGCAGGTCTGCCAGTAATGCGATATTACGGGCAATGTTCATACCTTGTTCTAGGGTTTGNNAGGGCACGGACAAGCTCAGCAGACATCGAGTCGGCACGTACATTGCGGAACATACCGTTTTTGGTTTTACCCATTGCTGAACGTACGCCATCAACGATGACAACGTCACGTGGATTTAAAGTAGCCATTCACGTTGCTCCTTAACCGTAGAATTTTTTGTTGTTAGCAGCCATGTCACGCAGCATTTCTGGCGCTTCATAAGCTTTACCAAGGTGCGCATACTTATTGCAAAGCGCAACATACTCAGCTACACCGGTTTGATCGATGTAACGGCATGGACCACCACGGAATGGCGGGAAACCAACACCCATGATCATCGCCATATCTGCTTCAGCAGCAGTCGCTACAATGTTGTCTTCCAGGCAACGAACTGTTTCGTTACAGAAAGCCAGCATCATACGGTCAATGATTTCCTGAGCGTCAAATTCACGTTTTTCCGAAGTTGCAACAGAGGCTACAAGCTCATACGCAGTCGGATCAACCACTTTGGCTTTTTTGCCTTTACGGTCAAGTTCATACTTGTAGAAACCAACGTCATTCTTTTGCCCCAGACGTTTGTTTTCGTACATGACTTGGATCGAGCCTTTGTAGTCAGGCTTCATGCGATCCGGGAAGCCTTCAGCCATCACTTCTGCACCGTGAACGCCAGTGTCGATACCGACCACGTCCATCAGGTAAGCAGGGCCCATAGGCCAGCCGAATTTTTCCATCACTTTATCGATTTGCTGGAAGTCAGCGCCATCTTTAAGCAACAGGTCAAATGCGCCGAAGTAAGGGAACAATACGCGGTTCACCAGGAAGCCCGGGCAGTCATTGACCACGATTGGTGTTTTACCCATCTTCTGAGCCAGAACGACTGTGGTTGCAATCGCTTCGTCAGAAGTCTTCGCACCACGAATCACTTCAACCAGTGGCATCATGTGTACCGGGTTAAAGAAGTGCATGCCCACGAAGTTTTCAGGACGTTCCAGATTTTCAGCCAGACGCGTGATTGAAATCGTAGAAGTGTTAGATGCAATGATCGTGTTTTCACGAACTTTCGCTTCAGTTTCTTTCAGTACGATGCCTTTAACTTTTGGATTTTCAGTCACGGCTTCGATCACGATGTCCACTTCTTTAAACTCGTCATAGCTTAAAGTTGGACGGATGCGCGCAAGAGTTTCACCCATTTGAGCAGGCTTCATCTTCTTACGTTCAACTTGTTTGGTCAGTAAACCATTGGCTTCTTTCATACCCAAAGCAAGTTGCTGGTTACCGATGTCTTTCATGATGATCGGTGTGCCTTTGCTTGCCGCCTGGTAAGCAATACCACCACCCATGATACCCGCGCCTAAAACAGCCGCCTGGTTCACTGGATGCGCACCTTTTTCATAGCGCTTCGAGGTTTTTTTCACGATCTGGTCGTTCAGGAACAAACCGATCAAGGCACCTGCCTGAGGTGTTACCGCAGCTTTGGCAAAGCCTTCAGCTTCAGCTTTCAGCGCGTCATCACGATGCAGGCTCGCACCCGCTTGAAGAGAATCAAGCAGTAATTTTGGTGCAGGGTATTGAGCTGGATTAGCTTTTGCCAGAACCATGCCTTTCGATGAGTTAAACGCCATCATCTGTTCGATCGGGCTGAGTTTAACTGGATCGAGTTTTTCCTGACGCTTGGTTTTCCAGTCTAAACGGCCATGAATCGCCTGTTTTACCAGATCAAGTGCAGCATCTTGTAGCTTGTCAGCAGGAACGACAGCATCGACTGCGCCGTCTTTCAGTGCAGCAGCTGGCTTCTTAGGATTGGCCATTGCCATCCATTCTACCGCGTTGTCGATACCGATTAGACGGCTTAAACGAACTGTACCACCGAAGCCCGGGAAGATCCCCAGCTTGATTTCAGGCAGGCCCACTTGTGCCTGTTCTGACATGACACGGTAGTCACACACCAGGCACATTTCGAAACCGCCACCCAGTGCCATGCCATTAATGGCAGCCACTTTAGGAATGTCGAGGTCTTCGAAGCTGTTAAAAATTTCATGTACTGGCATTGCCCAGTCAACAATCGCTTGTTCACCCTGAGCAAAGTTGTCGCCGAATTCAGTGATATCAGCACCTACAATAAATGTAGATTTGCCTGAAGTCACAATCAGACCTTGAATATCGGCATGGGAGACGGCTTCGATAGCAGCCTTGAAATCTTCAATCGTTGCACGGTTGAATTTGTTAACGGACTCACCTTGTAAGTCAAAGNNGGAGGACTTCTAAGTTGATGTTGTGAAGCAAGTGCGCATGTCCCGCGCACTTTTTGACTTCGCTAATCTTACGATAACTATATCCAAAAAGAACATAACAAGTTGTATCAAGCCGTGACGCAATGGTCATCAATTTCTGCCGGATTGGTTCGAACCGCTATGACTTTTCCTTTCAGTTTTCTAAAAGCAGATGAACCAAAGATTTTGTTTCAATTCATTATTTTTTATCAATCAGCCTGATAGATATGGAGCAGGGTGACTGATTTTCAAGGTTCATTTCTAGCGGAGTTTTGTCAATTCAGTCAATTTCTGTCCTTGAATGTGCCATTTTTAGCCTTGAAGCATACTGAGTGCAGGGCTTTCAGGTCTTTGCTGATAGTGTTCAAGCAGTACAAATAAAAGCGCAGTAGCTCATTTCGGTTGCTGAACTTTTCTGATGAGATCGAAAATGAGAACGATCCTGTCGATGTGTGATTTAAAATAATTTCTATCCTGCCGGGTTGAATCCCTGTCATCTGCTATGGAATTGTTTATGATGATCATGCACCAAGATATGGGGGATATCGATGCACGTATTTCGTTCTAAAAAAGACTGGTGGCTGCTGGCTTTTGTGATTTGTATGAGTGGCCTGTTGCTGCAACTACTGCTGACCATGCAGGCCAAAGGCACTATGCAGCAATATCCGCTGCACACTGCGGTTTATGTCCTGACTATTATCATTTTATGGTGGCCGCTGTGGAGTACGCGCTATGTGGTAGACAATGGGGTGTTGACCATAAAAAGCCTGTGGTTAAGCTGGAAGATTCCGTTAAGTGAAATCCAATCCATTCAGCCCACAGACCACTCTATCATTGCGCCAGCCTTATCCTTAAAGCGTCTGCGGATTGACTATACTGATGCGGGCGTGCAGAAATTTATATTGGTTTCACCCAAAGATCAAACTGCTTTTATACAGGTGCTTCAGCCGAATAAAAACTGATATCGAGTCTGCCTTAGTTAAGCTTTTGCTTGCTCAGGCAGAACCACCAGCTGTCCATCGACACAGTCCAGATGCAGACTGAACTGCTCAGGCTGGTTTAAAAAATACAGCGCCAGAATCGGCTCCAGTTCGGTACGCATCTTGCGGCCCAAATGTCGGGCGCCGTAACGAATATCATGGTCCTGATAGAAATAGGCTTTGGCTGAAGCGCTTAAATGCACGCTGCGTTGCTGATGTTGCAAGCGCTTGTTCAGTTTATCCAGGTCAATTTCGACCAGACGTGGCAGGGCATCATGCTGTACCGCCTGATAATGCAGGCTGCGGTCAATCCGGTTCAGAAATTCAGGGTCGAATTTACGCTGCATGACTTTTTCAATGATGCGCTGGGTGGGAACGCGCTTCAGACAAAGGGCCTGCATTTTTTCCGGCAGATAGCTGAGTTTATTCAGATATTGCTGCGCTGCCTGTGCACCGACATTGCTGGTCATAAAGACCATGCAGTTGCGAAAATCGATAGTTTTAGTGCCCGCTGTCAAGGTCAGCCGGCCAGTATCCAGCATGTTCATCAAGCCGCGAATCACTTCGTTACTGGCTTTTTCCAGTTCATCAAACAGCATGATGCCGGGCCGGGTATGACTGCCGGCAATCGCAGTTTCATCAAACAGGCTGTGACCTTCCTTGGAGCCGACATAACCCGGCGGTGCACCGGTCAAAGCCGCTGCATAATGTTCCTGTGCCAGAGTATTCATATCAATCCGGCAAAAGGCATCCGGGCGGCCATAGATCGCTTCGGCAATCAGACGTACGGTTTCAGTTTTACCGACGCCAGTAGGGCCCAGCATCAAGGTCACCGACAAAGGGCGATCCGGACTGGAAAAATCTGCCTTGACCACATGCAGCATTTTTTCAATTTCATTCAGGGCTGCATCCTGCCCAATAATCCGTTCACGCAGCAGCTGCATTACATTATTTGGCTCGAAATGAAAACGCGGTTTGCCAATCAGACGATCACGTTCAGACAGGTGATGGGTGGAAGTGGAGGGTTGAACAATATGAATGTCCGATTGCTGCATGGTCATGCGAATCATCTCAAAACTAGACTTTTTGAGCATAACAAAGTTAAAGGTTGAAATTTATAGCTTTTAACAATCAGTTTATGTCGTGAGGATTATAGATTGGGGGGATAACCCGACAGGAACTTTAAGATTAGGTGGCAGCTTCAGGGGAATTTTGTGTTTTTGCTTGAAAATGACGCAACAATCATCACATATATCTGCAGATTGTAGGTGAAAAATAGGCTTTAGGTGAACGAAAACGCACGCCCCCATATTGAAAAAATCCTGGCGAATATGACCAGCCTGCCCGGGGTCTACCGGATGTATGGCAAAGACGGTGAATTATTGTATGTGGGTAAAGCCAAAAACCTGAAAAACCGGGTCTCCAGCTATTTTGTCAAAACGCTGGATCATCCCAAAACCCAGGCCTTGGTGGCACGGATTTATGATATCCAGACCCTGGTGGTACGTTCTGAAACTGAAGCCTTGTTGCTGGAACAGAACCTGATCAAGCTGCATCATCCGCCCTATAACATCATGCTGCGTGATGACAAATCTTATGTCTATATTTTTGTTTCGGCAGATAAACCCTATCCGCGTTTAGCCAGTGGGCGCGGCAAGGGCAAGCACCAGGTGGGCAAGTTTTTTGGACCTTATCCGAGTGCGTATACCGCCCGGGATACTCTGGTGGTGCTACAAAAACTGTTCAATGTGCGTTCCTGTGAAAACAGTTTTTTTGCCAACCGGACCCGGCCATGTCTGCAATACCAGATCAAACGCTGCTCTGCGCCCTGTGTCGGATTTATTTCTCCGGAAGACTATAAGGCAGATGTCGATAACTCGATCCGATTTTTGCAGGGCGATACCAAGGAGCTGAATCAGGAACTGATCGCAAAAATGGAAGCGGCCGCTGAAGCGCTGGAATTTGAAAAAGCGGTGTTCTATCGTGACCGGATGGCATTGTTAAGAGACGTACAGTCGCAGCAGGCGATCTATAAGCTCAAAGGCGAAGCCGATATCCTGTCGATTGCCTATCAGGCCGGGGTGACCTGTGTGCAGATCATGCATGTGCGCAACGGCAAAATGCTGGGTGGAAAAAGTTATTTCCCNNTCGCAGCATTTTGGCAAGAAAATCCAGATCAAGTCCAAAGTCCGCGAAACCCGGGCCGAATGGCTGGAACTGGCGCAGATGAATGTACAGCACGCGATTCAGGGCAAGCTGGCCAATCATATAGAATTAAATGAGCGTTTTCATCAGCTGGAGCAGGTGGTCGGCCGTCCTGTAGACCGGATCGAGTGCTTCGATATTTCACATACCATGGGCGAAGATACCGTGGCGTCCTGTGTGGTCTTTGACAGTGGTGGTGCGCGCAAGCGTGATTATCGCCAGTTTTCCATTCATGATATTCAGGCGGGCGATGACTATGCCGCCATGCGTCAGGCGCTGACCCGTCGTTATAAAAAAGCCCTATTGCCGGACCTGCTGTTGATTGATGGTGGCAAGGGGCAATTGCACATGGCGATGGAAGTCATGCAGGAACTGGGACTGGATGCCTTTATGGTCGGTGTGTCCAAAGGTGAAGGACGTAAGCCTGGTCTGGAAACCCTGCACTTTACCGATGGCAGTAAAATTCAATTACCGGAGGATCATAAGGCACTGCATCTAATTCAGCAGGTACGTGATGAAGCACACCGCTTTGCGATTACCAAGCATCGTGCCAAACGCGACAAGAAACGGGGTTCGTCGGTACTGGAAGTGATTCCGGGGTTGGGACCCAAACGCCGTCGTGACCTGCTGACCCATTTTGGCGGGATTCAGGGCGTACTGAAAGCCTCAGAACGAGATCTGCAACTGGTACCGGGATTGGGTTCAGTCATGGCACGGATGATTTATAAAGTGTTGCATGAATAACTTGGGGCTCGAATGCAAGGGCAAAAATGCGTATTGACGCATGGGTCACAGGACATTCACAACCTGATGAATTTTGCCGAATATACTGAGCATCAAGACTTACTGAGGGATCAACATGTCTTTGCATGCACTTTATGCACAAATTACCGAACAGGAATGGGTAGAGTTCCCACAGGGATGGTTACAGGGCCGTACCCTGTATGGCGGTCTGGCTGCCGCGATGATGATGCAAAAAGCCGTCACTCACATCAATGATCCGGCCAAGCATTTGCTGAGTTGCAGTGTGACCTTTGTCGGCCCGATTCAGCAAGCCAAAGTACGACTGAGTGCCGAAATCCTGCGGCAAGGCAAGTCAGTGACCACGATTGAAGTGCGCTTATGGCAGGACGACGCGGTGCAAAGTATTCTGATTGCCAGTTTCGGTATTTCCCGTGATTCAGAGATTCAGGTACAGCAACAAGCTCAAGCACCTGACTATGCTGTGCCAGAGCAGCTGTTTCAGATTCCTGCGGGTTATGGCATGCCAGACTGTTATGACCATTTCGAAGTAGCCTGGGCGGATATCAATCTGCCTTGTAGTGCCAGTCCTCGTCCGGACTTTGGTGGCTGGTGCCGATTTCATCCTGAAAAGCATCACAATCGTGAATTTTTGGTCGCCGACCTGATGGCCATCTTTGATATCTGGCCACCCGGGGTGTTACCGATGTTTAAAAACATGGCACCTGCGAGTAGTCTGACCTGGACAGTGACCTATGTGCATCCGGTTCAACATCAATTGCATGATTGGTTTAAATATAAAGTATTTACCGACTATGCTGCGGATGGTTATGCGACGGAGCATGCCTATCTCTGGGATGCCGAAAATCGCCTGATTGCGATGGCAAGACAAACAGTGACGGTGTTTGCCTAGTGACACTGCAAGTCAATTCGTATAAAGTGAAGCCTATTAATGATGGATCAAACCTCTAAAAAAGTGTGCATTTTCATCGTACATGAGGGGAACAATTGGCGGTGTCTATGACTACAGGTCGTATCCTGAATATTCCAAATATCTTGACCTTGGCGCGTATCGCTCTTATTCCGGTATTTTTATTGGTGGCTTACTGGCCGCCTGCAATGGGCTTTGATGCTCATAACCCCGATATGACGCGGCATATCATTTTAACCACGATCTTTGTGGTGGCTGCGGTAACGGACTGGTTTGATGGCTATCTGGCACGTACATTAAACCAGACTTCCGCTTTTGGGCGGTTTCTCGATCCGGTTGCAGATAAATTGATGGTCGCAGCTGCACTGATTGTATTGGTGCAATGGCAGCCTTCCATGTCGATGGCTTTTGCTGCGATTGTAATTATTTCGCGTGAAATTACCGTTTCAGCCCTGCGTGAATGGATGGCAGAACTCGGTGCGCGGACCAATGTTGCGGTTTCAACAGTAGGTAAATACAAAACCGCTTTTCAGATGATCGCTATCACCGTATTCTTGCTGAACTGGCCACCGCTAGAAATGCTGGCGTATGCCTTGCTATACACCGCAGTGGTACTCACTTTATGGTCGATGTTCATTTATCTGAAAGCGGCTTGGCCATATCTGAAACAGCCTTAATCGAAATGAAAAGAGAAGCTCCTTGAAAGGGGGCTTTTTTTATGCGCTTAAATTATCAAGCCAATCGGCAAATTACAGGCAAAAAAATACCCAGTCTTTGGGGGAAGAACTGGGATGAAATCGGGGTATTTGTTGCTTATTATTATAGTTATTCAAAGATATCTCATCTTCTTAGGGCTCATTATAGAGAGACAGTTTTTTTT
>DFCG01000144.1:0-7409 GCA_002367455.1 Acinetobacter sp. UBA3060
TTCGCCCATCATCCGACGGCGATTGATACGACCTTAGAAGGCGCGCGCAAACGTCTGGGTGAACGCAAACTCTGGGCGATTATTGAACCACGTTCCAATACTATGCGCATGGGCAGTCATAAAGATGGCTTGGCTCATTCAGCACGTCTGGCTGATGAAGTGATCTGGTATCAACCGGAAGGACTGGACTGGGATCTGCAACCGGTCATTGAAGCTGCGCCAAACAAAGCCAAAGTTGCACGCACACTGGATGACATCATTCAGACCGTGGTAGCAGAGGCAGGCGAGGGTGATGCTGTAGTGATTATGTCGAATGGCGGTTTTGGTGGTTTGCACCAGAAGCTGATCACTGTTTTACAAGCATAAAACAGATTTAAGTGAAATGAAGAAGCCCGTTTAGCGGGCTTTTTTTAGCATATTAAAACCTTGCTTCAGCAAAAGTGAACAGTTGTTCTGATCCTGCAATCCTATGATTTAAACATTGACCCAAAGAGCAGATTTACCTCTGAACCATCCCGAATGATCTTTTGTTGCAATCTGTACACAAGACTCATTGCAGCGCCATATCACTCAAGGCACAATCGAGAAGAACACAGGTATCTATAGGCCTGAAAGCCAGATCATAAATCAGCCCATCGCTGTCACTATATAAAAGCAATCGAGGCGTTCATTATTCTCGCTGAGTCAGGTCATTCTCATTCCTCATTCCATTAGGAGATGTGTCATGACAACGATGAAAGCGATGGTCTATTACGGCGCAAATGATATCCGCTTTGAAGACCGCCCGGTTCCCACCATTTTGCATCCCGGCGATGCCATCATTAAACTGGAAAAAGTTACCATCTGCGGTACCGACTTGGGTATCTGTAAAGGTAAAAACCCGGAAATTGAGCAGGAGGCCACACGTAAAGAGGGCAGCTTTAAGGGGCGTATTTTAAGGTCACGAAGGTATTGGCATTGTGGAAGAAGTTGGTTCCGCCGTGCAAAACTTTAAAAAGGGCGACCGGGTGATTATTTCCTGTGTCAGCCGCTGCGGAACCTGTGAAAACTGCCAGAAACAGCTCTATGCCCATTGTCGCAATGAAGGCGGCTGGATCATGGGTTATATGATTGATGGCACCCATGCCGAATATGTACGCACGCCCTTTGCCGATACCTCACTCTATCATTTACCCGATGGCCTGAATCAAGATGTGGCCGTATTCCTCTCAGATATCCTGCCAACTTCACATGAAATTGGGGTGCAATATGGCGATGTCAAACCAGGCGACAATATTGCGATTGTCGGGGCAGGGCCAATCGGCATGAGTTGTCTGCTCACCGCACAGTTTTATTCACCCGCCAATATTATTATGGTGGATATGGATGATAATCGGCTGGAATTTGCCAAGACTGTCGGCGCGACGCATATCATCAACTCTGCCAAAGAAGATGCCATTCAAAAGATTCTAGAGATTACCGATGGACGCGGGGTCGACTGTGCCATTGAAGCAGTGGGGGTGGAGCCTACCTGGAATATTTGCCAGCATGTCGTGAAGGAGGGCGGGCATATTGCCAACGTCGGCGTACATGGTAAACCGGTGAGTTTTGAACTGAACAAACTCTGGATTAAAAACCTGACCATCACCACCGGCCTGGTGAATGCCAATACCACAGGGATGTTGCTGAAAACCTGCTGTTCCGGCAAATTGCCCCTAGAAAAACTGGCGACCCATCATTTTAAATTTTCCGATTTTGAAAAAGCCTATGATGTCTTTAAACATGCCTCCGATGAAAAGGCCTTAAAAGTCATGATTGACATGACCTAATCCACATCAGACAAAAAAGTCCGCCATGCGGACTTTTTTATTTTCAGCTTTGATCCATCAGATCAAAAATAGGGGACATAACCACGCTGCTTATAACCTTTTGGCGATGCCAGACTGGCCTGATTTTCTTCCAGGCGATACAGTACTTTGAGGAATTCGGCAATTCCTCAAGACTGCTGTAAGGCATGCGGATCAAATTGCTTCAAACCTAAACGTGAAAATAAAGAAGAAATTTCACTGTGTTTATGCACATATTTCATTGACCATTCCGAGAAATGGGAATGCTCTACCATCGCATCTGCAAAACGCAAGATATTGTGATGGCGGGGATCCCGACAAATGCTCTGAAATAAACTTTCCACTACTTCAGCCTGACCTTCAAGGCACTGGAAAAATTTGCCATGGGAATAATACAACACCCCATGAATCTGATGCTGAAGATTGAACTTCCGGGCAGTGGCCAAAATATCACTCAAATCTTGTAACAACTCTTGTTCAGATTCTATGCGTTCACTGGCATAGCAAAGCTGTAGCATCATGCCATCTCACTAGAGGGAAGAATTAAAACCACAATTTAATCAATAATTTTAAATTAAGTCGACTATTTTTTAAGCAAATATCCGTTTTTGCTTACACGGTTTTCAGTTTGCATTTCTGGATTAAACTTTTAACAATAGTGCCTAAATTATTAAACGAATATTTTCATACACCTACCATGAACATGAGGATCACTTGATGTTAAAAGATCTGATTTTAACCCTCGCCTTGTTATGTGTGTGTTTTATCCTGATCATCACTTTAAATGACTGGCAATTCAGCGCTCAAACTAATCTGCTGATCAGTTCAATTTTTATTAGCTGGACGATCTTGAAATTTGTTGGGCATCGAATTTATTTTCATGCCAGTTATCTGCTGATCATGGCAATTTTAGTAATGCTGCAACAGTTTGAAGAAATTTTCTGGGGCATGACCGGCGTGATGGCAGGTTTCGGTTTATATACCCTGTTACAGGTTATATTGATTCCTGCCTTGAAAGAAAAACTGCATTTATCTTTCGGGAAATCCCCTTGGATGGTTAAATAGTCGTTGCTGCGACATCGGCCAGACTTTGGTCACGTTTAAACATGACATCCACATAGGAACATTGTGGGATAATGGTTAAACTTTTTTCACGGGCAAAATCGACCAGTACATCCAGCATTTTTCGGGCAATACCGTGGCCACGCAGGGAATCATCGACCCAGGTATGATCGGCAATGATGACGGCATCGCCCCGCCATTGATAAGTGATCTCCGCCAGGCGACGTCCTTGATCTTCCATAAAAAATACACCACCACGTTTTGAATCTTGATATTTGATTTCCATACGAATCTAAACCTTTGTTGTCATTTTAAAATTATAAAACATCATTAAAGCGAGGCTCTCGCTCGAACACNNCTCGACCAGATAATACCCGACGTGCTGTCCGCGTAGGCTGTCATCGACCCAGGTGTGTTCAATCACTAATTGATCTTCATTTACTCTGGAATAACTCATTTCTGCCAGACGTTTTTCATTTGGCTCTACAAACCATAAACCTCCAGTGTCCTGTTGCTGATGCTCGATCAACATACCGATCCTCTCCTTGTTTTTAAGCCAGACTGACATATTTTTCCCTGCTCTATTGTTAGATTTCTTTTAAAGGATTGTGAATCTGTCCTTCTGACCAATACCGCATTTTGCTCAACAGGTTTAAACTGCCGGCCGGTTCTTTTTATCAGATATGTATGTCCAGCTCTTCTTCCATCTCCTCGGTGACACGTCAATGGGTCTGTGTGATTGCTTTAGCCTCTGCTGCCTTTATTTTCAATACCACCGAATTTATCCCGGTGGCGCTATTAAGTGATATTGGCGCAAGTTTTTCCATGTCACCCACTCAGGTCGGGTGGATGCTGACAATTTATGCTTGGGTCGTGGCGCTGCTTTCTTTGCCAATGATGTTACTGACCAAAAATATTGAACGGCGCTTTCTGCTGATGGTTTTATTTGCGGTGTTTATTTTCAGTCATGTGCTGTCCTATTTTGCCTGGAGCTTTAGCATTCTGGTGCTGAGCCGAATTGGTATTGCCGTGGCGCATGCGCTGTTCTGGTCAATTACGGCGTCGCTTGCCGTGCGGGTTGCGCCAAAGGGCAAAGAGTTTCAGGCACTGGGCTTATTGGCTACAGGTACCGCCATGGCGATGGTCTTGGGAATTCCCTTTGGCCGGATGGTCGGGGAGGCCTATGGCTGGCGCAATAGTTTTGCCTTGATTGGGATTGTAGCGAGCGTGGTGTGCGTATTGCTGGCCAAAACCTTGCCTTTATTGCCAAGTGTCAATTCAGGTTCACTCAGCAGTTTAAAAAACTTGCTAAAACGTCCCAGCCTGATGCTGGTCTTTGCGCTTACCATGCTTGTGATTAGTGCGCAATTTACCGCCTATAGTTATATTGAACCCTTTGCGCTGAATATTGCGCAATTCAGCTCTGCGCAAACCACCAGCTTATTGCTAACTTATGGCGCTGCGGGCCTGATCGGCTCTTATGTATTTGGCCGCTTTGCACCGCATTTTCCCCGACTCACCATCCCGTTATTTACACTCGGGCTAGGGATTTCACTACTGTTATTGTTGCCACTGTCTCAGGGTTTATTTCAGCTCAATAGCCTGGCGTTAATCTGGGGCATCAGCATTATTGGGTTTAGTCTGGCCCTACAAGCCAAGACTTTAAATCTGGCTTCCGATGCGACTGATGTCGCCATGGCGATTTTTTCAGGTCTGTACAATGTCGGGATTGGCGGCGGTGCCTTACTCGGCGGTCTGGTAACGGCACATATCGGATTACATAGTATTGGCTGGGTAGGAGCTATCTTGGCTAGTCTGGGTTTTCTGATCAGCTTATATCTAATTCAGCGTCCGGATTTCTTAGGTAAGAAAGCGCCTTGAAGCATGATTTTTGTAAATGAAATTGTAGTCTTAGCAAAAATCTGTCATGCTTGCTGCACATTGAGCCATCGCTCAAACAAAATTTAGTTTGAACAAGGGGAGTAGCCTCCTCCAAGCGTTTAAGAATGAAATTTCAATTTTTAAACGTGTCAGAATATCGTCATTACACTTTGCAAAAAGTCGGTATCTGAGCATCTTGAAGTCACACTTTATATAAAAAAGTGGAACAGTAAGATGTAGGCAAGACCTTGATCATATTGTTATAGATGTTTTTCATCTGGCAACTGGTCAAGGTTTTTTTATGGCCAGTCGTCCGATGTGGAGGATTTCATGGAATCTATCGGCAATTTATGGCTATACATTGCTTTTTTCGGCATTGTTACCGTGATGCTACTAATCGACTTTTTAGGCTTTAAACAAAAAGAAGGTCAAGAAGTTAAAATCAAAACCGCCGCGTTATGGAGTATTGCGTGGGTTTCCGTCGCATCACTCTTTGGTGCAGGTCTCTGGCTGTATTTACAACAAACTGCAGGTGTTACTGTGGCCAATACAAAGGTCATGGAGTATTTTGCAGGTTATTTACTTGAAAAATCTTTAGCCGTTGACAACGTCTTTGTCTGGCTGATGATCTTTGCTGCTTTTGCCATCCCACCTGCATTACAACGCCAATTACTGCTTTACGGTGTCTTGGGTGCGATTATTCTACGTACCATCTTTATTTTTATTGGCGCGTGGTTCGTACAAGAGTTCTCATGGATTCTGTATATCTTCGGTGCGTTCCTGGTGTATACGGGCTTCAAATTCTTCAAAGGACAAAACGAAGAAGAAACCAATATCGAAGATATGGCGATCTTAAAATGGTTGCGTAAACATATGCGGATTACCCCGCAACTGCATGGCAACAAGTTCTTTGTCCGTCAAAACGGCATCTTGTGGGCAACGCCGCTGTTCTTGGTGTTGATTTTAGTTGAAGCGTCGGATGTAATTTTCGCGGTGGATTCCATTCCTGCAATTTTCGCGGTGACCTCTGATCCATTTATTGTGTTGACTGCAAACTTAATGGCGATTTTGGGTCTACGTGCGATGTTCTTCTTGTTGTCTGGTGCAGCAACCAAGATGCATTATCTCCCGTATGGTTTAGGCATTATCTTGGTATTCATCGGCTTTAAGATGCTCATGCTGGATGTGTTCCATATGCCAATTTGGATTTCACTGGGCTTTATTGTGTTGGTGCTGACCATTACTGCGATCTTGTCGATTCGTCATAGCAAGAAATATAACGAAACCACCCTGTAAAAAGTAATCATCAAAAAAGCCTGCATCAGCAGGCTTTTTTTTATTGTTCTATCAGGGATAATTTGGGCCATTTTTGCAAAAACTGTTTGCTCAGCATGCGTTGTTCAAACACGGCATAACTGACTAAATTCGGATTCCAACGCAGCTTTAACTCAAATAAATCTGCTAAACCGAAAGGAGCAATCAACTCCAATTCATCATCTTTCAGGCGCAGTGCCAAGGCCGTGACAGTTTCTGGCCATAATGACAGCGCATGACTAATTGAAGTTAAAGGCTCAATATTTTCATTTTGATCGGTACGATACCACTCATGTACAAAGGCTTGATTGGTCACATCCCAACTGATATCTGGAAAATAGTCTTTTAACCGATCTGCAAGTTGCTGTTCTATAACGCGAGCCTGCTTATTTTTGTCATAGAAAATCACATCGACCTCAGTATGATTTATTTCATATTCCCATCCATGTAAATGCGCCCAGATCACATGACGTAACACACCCGCTGCGACATAAGCTTCAGAGTGCAATTGTGCCAACTGATGCAAGATGCGCATTAAGGTCGGCTGCGCACGCACGATCTGTTGAAATTGATCATGATAATTGGATGGGGTCATAAAAGAATCTGGATCACTATTTAAATATGAATGTTCATACAAACATGGCAATTTTTTCAGCTACAATCAATCGAAAAAATCAAAAAGCGTAGGTTTAAAATGTCTTCTGTAATTGCAACGACAGCGATCCGTGGTCGCTTCCTCGACATTCAGAATACAGTTGCCCAAGCACGTGATATACACGACCAAGTGCGATATGTAGAAGATGGTTTAGTCATCATTCACGAAGGTAAAATCCAGTGGTTTGGTCCTTGGCAAGAAGGGCAGTCACGACTTCCTACCAATGCTGAATTACAACACTATCCAGATCAACTGATTGTTCCCGGATTTATCGACACCCATATTCATTTCCCGCAAACGGAAATGGTCGGGGCTTATGGTGAACAACTGCTGGAATGGTTAAATACCTATACATTCCCCACTGAAATCCAGTTTCAAGATGCATCCTATAGCGAAAAAATTGCCGAATTTTTTGTGCAGGAATTGCTTAAAAACGGCACCACCACTGCCCTGGTCTTTTGTACCGTTCATCCTGAATCCGTAGATGCTTTATTTAATGCCGCAACCACACGCAATATGCGTCTGATTGCGGGTAAAGTCCTGATGGATCGTCATGCTCCGGAAGCACTAACAGATACGGCAGAAACAGCTTATACCGATTCTAAAGCGCTGATTGAAAAGTGGCATGGACAGGGGCGGAACCTGTATGCGATTACCCCACGCTTTGCACC
>DFCG01000142.1:0-942 GCA_002367455.1 Acinetobacter sp. UBA3060
GATGCAACGCCCCCCAATGCTTCAGGCAGGGCATAGAAATTCAGACCTAAATCAGTGCTGTATTGCCAGAGTTCATGGGGAAATAATTCATGCTGATCTGCATCATGCGCCAAGGGATACAGCACCTCTTGGGCAAATTGCTGCATGGCATTACAGGTCATTTGCTGCTCTTCAGTCAGGTTTAGATCAAATAAGGATTTAGACTGATGCGGGAGACGTTGTTTTTGAATCTTCTGGCCAGATTTCAGGATTTTCTGGGTTTGACTCAGTGTTTTGAATCCTGCTTTTGAACTTTGATAAAGCGATTTTTCAACAAATTTACGCAGTTTTAATTGGTCTAATACTTCGCTACCCGCGATTTTGGTCAGTATGGACAAGCCAAATCCTTGGGCTTTATTCACCATATTATTCATTCTGATTATCCTAAAGGTGTTGTCACGTNNAGAAAGATAAAAATATAAAAAATCGAGTATGTCTAAAAATTGACCCGAATGACAAAATCATCCGGGTCTTTTTGATGCAGGTTTTATTTTAAGAGAGATGATGTTTAATCATGGCACGCACATTGGTTTTGGCATCAATCACAGTCATAAAGGTGTAAGCACCGATAAATTTACGGCTAATAAACATAAATTCCTTGGGTGGAACACTAAAATAACGTGAAGCCATTGATCTCGACGCCTGTTGCATCACACGGCTATGCAGCTGGCTTTTTTTCCAGTCATAGCGATTATGTTCATCCATGATGCCGGCTGGCAATTCCTGATTATTTAGCGGTGAACTAAATGCTTCGGTGGCCAGTAAAAAGACTTTGGCCATATCCGGTTTGATGCTTTGTGGAATCGAATCAAAAAACTCATAACCGGTCATCGCCTTGACCATCATATCCGAGTCATGATGATAGCCTGCCTGAATCAGGTTACGCGCAACACTGAGCAGATG
>DFCG01000142.1:985-6240 GCA_002367455.1 Acinetobacter sp. UBA3060
TTGATCGGCACACCGCGTTCGAAGGTCATGCACAGCACACGATCAGAGCAATATTCATTAATAATGGTCGGGACGATATAGCGCGGATCATCTTTTAAACGGGCAGCAAAACGACGCGTGGTATCTGCTTCAATCTGATAATTTACTTCACGATGCATCATCTCACGGACTTCATCGAACCATTGGTCGAATTCGCGGGTCTGCGGCACGATTCGGGTCAATTTCAGCATGTTTTTAAACAGGCTCATATCCGAATCAATGGCTTCTGCCACACCCGGATACTGAATTTTTAACACCAGTTCCATACCATCAGATTTTCGGGTAGCACGATGTACCTGTGCCAAAGAAGCTGTGCCCAAAGGTTCATGATCAATGGTGAGATCGTCGAGTTTAGAACCGAGTTGTTGCTGTAACTGGGTCTTGATGGCTGGCCATGCCAATGCCACTGTCTGATTGTTCAAAGTATTGAGGGCCTGAGTAACTTCTTCTGGCAGAAAATGCTCACCGTACAGCGCCATCATCTGACCAATTTTAACGATAGACCCTTTCAGCTTGCCAATTTCTGCGACCAGATAATCGGCCTGTTCTTTCATGGCTTTTTTACGTTTCTTTTCTTTTTCTTCTTCACTTGAGAACATGGAGCTTGCACTAGAAGCCGCCCAACGCGTGCCTGCCAGCAAGGATGCCTTTGCGATCGATAAGCGTCGATCCATAGAGGAGGTTTTCAGTTGTTTAAGCTTATCGTTCTGATCTGACATGTAAACTCGATCCTTTCATCATCAGCATGAAGCAGAATAAATCATTGTAAGGGATAGTAGCGTTTCTGCACGTATTAAAAAAGTTTAAGCTGCTGAATTCATAGTAAAAGCTAGGCAAGCTTTCATTTATTCACCAACTTGTATCAGTTTAGACGGGGCATTATGCCATTTGAAATTGGATTTTTAATTCAGATCGTTGCTGTAACTGTTGTTTATTTGTTTGAATATGTTGATGAATCAGGCGCTGTACGCTGTCATGCATGAAGCCCAAAGCATAGCCTTTTACAATCACAATACTTGGCAAGCCAAAAAACAGATATTTAGCATCGTCCAATGTCGCATCGGTAAATACGCCATGTTGCACTAAGGTCGACTGCAAAAATACCTTTTCTTGCTGCACCTGACTGGAGGCTTTATCATTCCAGTAATTCTGGCGCATCGCCATAAGATTATTGTGCTTATAGCTCATAGATCTGGGCTCATTTGAAGATTGAATGCGGATTATATGTGGGTCATGTGCCAATTTTCAATTGTGCAACTGTTTAATCTTTCATTCCGAGAAAGGCATAGGATTTTTGTCTGGACTGCGTTAATATCAGTGGATAATTTAAACAATATTGATTGTTAAACATTTATTGGGATTGTACCGGTTTCGGTTAAGGGGAAGTTATGCGTCTTGCATGGTTTTTAGTTGCAATTTTTGTGGGTACTGCGGTTCAGACACAGGCTGCTGTTGGGTATTCCAAGGAATATACACAGTGCATGAATTTTAGTTATGGTAATACACCCAAAGCGGAAAAATGTCTGGAAAAAGAGCTGAAAGTTCACAATAAACGTCTGAAGAAAAACTATAAAACTTATCTTAAATTGAATCCGAACCAGACCGCCGCCATTCGCAGTCAGCATGTATTGTGGGAGCGTAAACTGGCCCAGCAATGTAACTTTAGAATGTCAGGAAAATATGCCAAGCAGCAACAGGGTCAATGTATGCTGGCTTTGATCATGGATCAGGCTAATCTTTATCAATCTCGTTCTTATGCGTCCGGTTTTCGATAAATCATCATAGTATTAGTATCGGCATTTAACAGAAACATCCCTGAATAAAGTAAACATTTATCTGCATAATCGCTTACAAAAACAGGAATTTTATAATTTTTGTGGGCGTAGAGAATTCGTGTTTTTCATGCTTTAGCATTATAAAAGCAGGCAAAACAAGGTATCATAAGGCGTTTAAAAAAATGACCTTGGAGACGCCTTAAGTGGATCGACCGACTATTAGCCCTGAACATATGCAGGAAGCCGCTGAAAATTTAACCACCATTCGTGATTTTATTCGTTTTGGTGTGACAGCATTACGTCAATACGATGCACATTTGGGCCAAGGCACAGAAGATTATTTTGCTGAAAGTTCAGCGCTAGTGCTGCAAACCCTGTCGCTAGAATGGAAAGCGGACGCTGAAATTTTAGATGCCAAATTATTACCAAGTGAAAAAGCCGAATTTTTAAGTCTGCTGGAACGCCGTATTAATGAAAAAGTACCAACTTCATATTTATTGAACCTGGCTTACTTCGACGGTAAACCTTATTACGTTGATGAGCGCGTGCTAATCCCTCGTTCACCGATTGCTGAACTGATTCAGAACCGTTTTGCCCCGTATTTCCTGGGCGAACATGGTCAAATGGGTGAGGCAGTCAACAACTTGCCGGAAAACCCGAATCCAAAGACGCCTCAACGTATTCTAGATATGTGTACCGGTTCAGGCTGTATCGCGATTGCCTTGGCTTATGCTTTCCCTGAAGCGGAAGTGGATGCGACTGATATTTCCAAAGAAGCCTTAGAAGTTGCGCAAATCAATACTGAGCATCATGACAAGCAATATCAGATCGCTTTGCTTGAATCAGATCTGTTTGAAAAAATTCCAGCTGAAAACCAATACGATTTAATCGTATCTAATCCGCCGTATGTCGATGCGGAAGATATGGCTGATTTGCCTGAGGAATTCCATCATGAGCCTGAGCTTGCACTTGCTGCAGGTCAGGACGGTCTGGATCTGGTGCGTAAAATGCTGGCTCAAGCAGCAGATTATCTGACTGAGAATGGCCTGATCGTGATCGAAGTGGGTAACTCAGAATGGGCGATGCGCCAAAACTTTAATTCGGTTGATTTCTACTGGTTACAATTCCAGAAAGGTGGNNTTTGAGGGTAAAACCACCGGTACTTCAATTGGTTTGTTAATTCGTAATACGGATCAAAAATCGAAAGACTACGGCAATATCGCGCAGACATTCCGCCCGGGTCATGCAGACTATACTTATACCCAAAAGTATGGTTTCCGTGATTACCGCGGTGGTGGCCGTTCAAGCGCACGTGAAACCGCAATGCGTGTTGCAGCAGGTGCAATTGCCAAGAAATTCCTTTTCGAGAAATTTGGCATTGAGATTCGCGGTCATGTAACCCAGATCGGTACTGAAAAAGCAGAGAAACTGGACTGGAACGAAGTTCCAAACAATCCGTTTTTCTGTGGCGATGTGGATGCAGTACCGCGTTTTGAAGCGCTGGTGATGTCTTTGCGTGAGCAAGGCACCAGTTGTGGCGCTAAACTTGAGATCATTGCATCTAAGATGCCAGTGGGTTGGGGCGAGCCAGTCTTTGATCGTCTAGATGCTGACATTGCGCATGCCATGATGTCGATTAATGCCGTTAAAGGTGTCGAAATCGGTGATGGTTTTGGTGTCGCTGAACAGTTTGGTCATGAAAGCCGTGATGAACTCACCACAGAAGGCTTCCTGGCCAATCATGCTGGCGGTATTCTAGGTGGTATTTCTAGCGGTCAAGACATCCGTGTTGCGATTGCGTTGAAACCGACTGCATCTATCACCACGCCAGGTAAAACCATCAATATTGATCGTGAAGATACTGATGTGTTGACCAAAGGTCGTCATGATCCTTGCGTAGGTGTGCGTGCAACCCCGATTGCTGAAGCGATGCTGGCGATTGTGCTGATGGATCACTTCATGCGTCACCGTGCGCAAAATGCCGATGTTGTTGCGCCATTTGCACCGATTGAACCTAAATAATTTGCTTTAACTTTAAAGTGAAATTGTTTTAAAGTCAGACTCCGGTCTGACTTTTTTTATTTATAAAATGAATCACTATAAAAATATACGATTGGCNNGGTGATCGTATTCAAGAAAAACAGTTATATGACTTGCTCAATTTAGAAAATTTTCAGCTCTTTGTGTTGGAAATTGATAATAAGCTTCTTGGTTGTATTGGCGTGAGCTTAGGACAGCAAGTAGCAGAGATTGGAAGCTTTGCTGTTGCACCTGCTGAGCAAAACTCGGGTTATGGCAAGCAATTATTGGACTTTGCCGAATCCCATATTTTCGAAATATTTAAAAAGAAAGTGATTCAGATGTCAGTATTAAATGTCCGTATTGAACTGCTGGCATATTATCAGCGCCGTGGCTATCAGCTGACTGAAAAGATTGAAGCATATCCACTGGGTCAAAATGTCGGAGAACCGTTGATTCCGTTACATTTGCTGATTTTAGAAAAAATCAGCAAATCAATATGATTAGTTGATGAAAATTCAAGCTTTTTACTGCTTAAATTGAGTAGTGGGAAAGCTCCTGAACATGCTAAGTTTTCTGTTCAGTCTAAGTGACTTAAGATTAGGCAGAAAACAGACCAGGATGTCATATGCTGCATATTATTTTAACTTCTTTATTTCCTCTCATCGGACTGATCAGCTTTGGCTATTTACTTAAGCGCAGGCAATGGTTGAGTGATGATTTTTGGCGAGGCGCAGAAAAGTTAAATTATTATGCACTGTTTCCGGTGATGCTGTTTTTAAATCTGGCCACTGCCAAGATTCAAATGGATGTCATTCAGGATGTAGTGCTTGTCGTATTTAGTATAATGGCTGTGGTCAGTATTGCACTGTATATTTTGCGTCATATTTACCAGATATCTTATGCGCGTTTCGGCGTCTATGTTCAGGGCTTGCTGCGCTTTAATACCTATATTGGCCTTGCTGCTGTTAGTGCCTTATTTCATCAGCAAGGTATGACCATCTTCGCGGTGATCATGGTGCTGTGTATTCCTTTGGTGAATATCTTATCGGTGCTGGCATTTACCCGTAGCCACGATATGCAGCTGAAAAAAATCATCCTGGATTTGTCTAAAAATCCATTAATTCTAGGCTGTATTGTGGGTGGTTTATTTAATCTTTCTGGTTTGTCACTCTGGACTGGAGCAGAGCAGTTTCTTAAACAGATTGCACTGTGCAGTTTGCCGCTCGGTTTGATGTGTGTGGGAGCAGCCTTACAGTTTCAGGGTTTTCAGCGTGATGTGTTGCCACTCAGCCTGATAACCTTTGGCCGCCTGTTCGGAATGCCGCTGATTGCATTTTTAGTGTGTAAAATTTTCCAGATTGATGCATTAACTACTCAGGTTTTGGTCTTGTTCTTTGCACTTCCTACCGCCTCAGCTTC
>DFCG01000142.1:6319-34299 GCA_002367455.1 Acinetobacter sp. UBA3060
AAAAAGAATCACAGATAAATTCACGTGAATTAACATAAATAAAAACTGTGTTTTTCCTAAAAATGGTATATAAATTGCTCATGATAATAAAACATTATTGCAGGAGAGAAATGCTTCTGCATTCGCCGAAGGAGCAAGGTCCCAGGAAACTCTCAGGCAAAAGGACTGTGATAATGGATAAAGACTCTGGAGAGAAGTGTTGAATCACTCACCGAAGGGGAAGGTGGCCGCATTGATGTGCAATGCATCTATCGAAGCTCTCAGGTACACATGACAGATGGGAAAAGACATCAATATAATCAAGGAGGTGTCTATGCGTCATGTCGTGGTGATTGGGGCCGGTATCACCGGAGTAACCACAGCTTATGAGCTTGCACAATCAGGCTATCAAGTGACCGTGGTTGATCGGCATCTTTATCCGGCTATGGAGACATCCTTTGCCAATGGCGGCCAGCTTTCTGCCTGTAATGCCGAAGTATGGAACCAGAAAGCCACGGTACTCAAAGGCATCAAATGGATGTCACAGAAAACTGCACCACTTTTGCTCAATCCTTCTTTCAGTGTGCATAAATACAGCTGGCTCATGGAATTTCTGAGCAATATCAAACATTATGAAGCCAATACCCGAGAAACTGTACGGTTGGCTTTACTGGCAAGAGCGCGCTTATTTGAAATTGCCCAAATAGAAAATATTGATTTCAATTTAGAAAAACGTGGAATTTTACATTTTTATCATAACAAGACGGATTATGATGTTGCGATCAAAGTGAATGATCTGTTGTGTAGCGGTGGTCTGGAGCGCAACGCAATTTCCAATGCAGAAATCAAGCAGATCGAACCCGCATTAACGGGCGATTATTACGCAGGATTTTACTGCCAGAGCGATGCCACCGGGGATATTCATAAATTCAGCACTGGTCTGGCTAAAGCCTGTATGCAAAAAGGCGTGAAATTTGAGTTTGGTCAAGATGTTTTCGCTGTTGATCATCAGACTCAAAATATTCGAGTTAAATGCAAACCTAGTACTGAAAATGTCCATTCCTCTCCAGATGATGTTCTAGAAATTAATGCAGATGCCGTTGTGGTCTGTGCAGGGGTTGGTAGTTATCAACTGGCTGAGATTCTTGGTGAACGAGTCAATGTCTATCCAGTCAAAGGTTATTCCATTACTGTGAAACTGAAGGATGAGCAGAGCCAAAACAACGCACCTTGGGTGAGTTTACTGGATGAAAGCGCCAAAATTGTCTTGTCACGTTTAGGCAAGGATCGTTTGCGTGTTGCAGGAACAGCCGAGTTTAATGGGTATAACCGGGATATTCGTGCAGACCGGATTCAACCTTTAATTGACTGGACCAATCGTAATTTTGATCTGTGTACTGAGCATGTCGTGCCTTGGGCAGGCTTACGCCCAATGATGCCAAATATGATGCCTGTGGTACGCCGTGGCAAACATGAGCGGGTCTTTTACAATACCGGACATGGTCATCTGGGCTGGACTTTATCAGCTGCAACGGCCGCAATGATCAGTCAGGAAATTGCGCAATACTATCCAGCTTAAATTGATAGCCCGCTTGCGGGCTATTTTTTACGCCAAAAATCTCATTTTATATGACAATAAATTTTAATATTTTTAAATTAAATCAATCATATAGTCGATAAATACCGGTAAAGCGTTCACAGCCTTTCTGCTGGCTACTGACCGCTAAAATGGCTTTACTATAGTTAAACTCATAGCGGCAGTCATTTTCATTATCGGTGATCTGGTTTTTTGTCTCAGGCGTAGTATAGGCTAAAAAAGGAACGGTCTGCTTCTCGGTCCGGTTATTTGGATTACGATATGCCAGGCCTTCAATCTTGATCCGGTCTTTGGTCAGTTGATGAATCTTGAGATGCACGGGCTGCTTGGCGATTTGTCCCTGTTCAAACTTAATATAATGCTGGGTCAGACTTTGATTCAGTGAAATATAGACATTTAAATCATCTAAACGCCATTCAAACTGCTGTTTAAAACAGTCTAGCGTTTTGCATTGCTGTAAGCGGGTCGCCCATAGTTGTTGGCTATCTTGTAATAAACGCACAGGTGCATCAGTAATCAGAAAAGCAGTAAAGTATTGGTCTGTGAGTTTTTCACGAGATTCAGCCAGCGATGCTGAGCAGACTTTATTCATGGCAGCCGTTTTTTTGCTGTCATCGCTACAATCCATTGTGATCGCTGAGCTACCCGTAGAAATCGTCCCCAGACCGAGCATCAGGCCAATTATTTTCAACATATTTATATCAGTTTTCAGTAGCATGATCGCTTATACTTTCACTGTGTTACGCTTGGTCTAACTATAGCGAAATAGAAAGCAAGTGTACAAGATTTCAATGGGCTATTTCTAAAGGATGTATAAGGTGATCGCACAAATTCGTATTGGCCAGGGTCTGGATGTGCATGCATTTGAAGAAGGTGATTTTGTCACTCTGGCAGGCATTCAAATTCCGCATACTCACGGTCTGAAAGCACATTCGGATGGTGATGTGGTGCTGCATGCACTCTGTGATGCTTTGTTGGGTGCTTTGGCGCTTGGAGATATTGGCCAGCATTTCCCAGATACAGATCCTGAGTTTAAAGGTGCAGATAGCCGGGTACTACTCAAGCATGTTTATCAGCTAATTCTGGATCGTGGTTATCACCTGAATAATGCCGATATTACCGTGGCCTGTGAACGTCCAAAACTGGCTAAACACAATCTGGCGATGCGTCAAAGTATTGCAGATGTTTTGGATGTTGATGTGACTCAAATCAGTATTAAAGCTACCACCACTGAACAGTTAGGTTTTACCGGTCGTCAGGAAGGAATTATGTCGATGGCAACCGTGTTATTGAGCCACAGTAAATAAAATCAGGCAAAATAATTTGGATTAATCAGGGAAAGTTCCAGTTCCTGCGTTGCTTTACGACCTTGTAGCTGTAGGGCAACCGCATGCATTAAACCGGTCCAGGTTTCATTTGGTTCCCAGATCTGATGCAAGTGTTCTTGTGCTGTAGGCATATCGATATCCATATAGTACTGACGATATAAATACATCAGACAACTGACATGGTAGTTTTGCGAACAATGTACCCAGACCATTTGCTCTTTTACCAGATGATCGATCAGATCCAGTACCAGCAGGCATTGATTGTCTGATGGGGTTTCCCAGGAAATCGGAACCTGAATATAGTTCAGTCCCAGCTCAAGGCAAATTTTATCTTCATGCGGCAGATACTGTTCGCTATCGGTCAGCGCCACATTGATGACTGTAGATACACCGTATTCTTTCATCAGCTTTAATTGTGCAGTGGTCGGTTGACCGGAGCTAAACAGATGTTCGTGTATGAACTGAAAATTCTCAATCTGGCTTAATGCCGTTTCAATATCATTCATCAGATAAATTTTCCTTGTTCTAGAAATGCAAACGCCATCTTGGCGATGGCGTTGGTCAGATCATTTAACGATTAGGTAAAATGTCTTTCAATGCCTCATGCATGTCGAGTAAGACTTTTTCAGTCGTTTCCCAGTCGATACAGCCATCCGTAACGGATTGACCGTANNGATTGCATCGCATTGGTCGCGACCGTTAAACCGCCGTCAGTACCATTTTTAAAGCCGACTGGTGAAGAAAGACCAGAAGACATTTCACGATGGGTCTGGCTTTCTGTGGTACGTGCACCAATCGCTGACCATGAAATCAGGTCTTGGTAATACTGTGGCGAGTTTGGATCAAGTGCTTCAGTTGCACATGGCAAGCCCATTTCATTCAGTTCAAGTAACAACTTGCGACCGATACGCAGACCTTTTTCAATATTGAATGAATCATTCATATCCGGGTCATTGATCAGGCCTTTCCAGCCTACGGTAGTACGTGGTTTTTCAAAATAAACCCGCATCACGATGTATAAGCTGTCTTTAACTTTTTCGCTCAGTACTTTTAAGCGTTCAGCATATTCATGCGCCGCCGCCGGATCATGGATAGAACAAGGGCCAATTACAACGAACAGGCGTTTGTCTTCACCATCCAGAATTTTACGAATCGTTTCACGACCATGCAGTACGGTTTGATAAGCAGTTTCAGTCAACGGTAACTCTGCTTTAAGCTCAGCAGGGGTTACAAGAGGAATCATGCTGTGGATATTCACGTCATCAATATCTGATGCTGAAATAGGATTTGACTGTTGTGTATTCATTGCCGTCACTGGTTCGATCATACAAAAGGTTGTTTAATAGCCCGAATATAACATGAATGATGCGTCACTTTGTTATAAAAAAGATGAATACTTCTTTGAAAAAAAAGTGATGAATCGGATAGTTAACTTAAACGGACGGGGAATTTTGATTCACAATTATCATTGCTGTTTCAGCAAGTTGAGCCGGTTTTGATTTCACAGGATTAATCATGAAATTCACGCCCAGCGCAAATAGGGTAATACCTAAAATTTTGCGGATCAGTTTTTCCGGCATACGTGAGCTGAGTAAAGTGCCGACAATAATCGCCGGAATAGACCCCACCAATAACCACATGAGCAGCATGAAATCGACGTTGCCTGAAGACATATGACCTAGACCTGCGACCAGTGTCAGTAATACCGCGTGCACCACGTCAGAGCCAATAATACGAATCATCGGCAGATTCGGGAACATCACTACAAGCGCCATGATACCAAATGCACCGGCACCCACTGAAGATAGCGTGACAAATATGCCCAAGATAATGCCCATGATGATGATAGCAACGCGCTTTTCTTTGGCTTGCAGCTTCACTTTTTCCAGATCCTGCGTCATATCCGGTAGTTCTTGTTTTCTGTATTTATTAAAAAGATTTTCGATCTGGGTGCGAAACAGAATGGATAAGCCGGTAATAGTCAGCATAAAGCCCAAGACCATGGTCAGGACGGCTTTGTAATGCGTCGATTGGCTCAGATAGTTATCAAGAACCCAATGCGTTGCAAAAGATGCGGGAATACTGCCAACGGCCAGCCAGATCACAATCGGCCAGACAATATTCATTTTCTTGGCATGCACAAACGAGCCACAGAATTTAGAAATCGCGGCATAGAGCAGGTCAGTACCAATCGCGATATGCGGTTCAATCCGGAATAAACTGATAAGAATTGGCGTCATTAATGAACCGCCACCGACACCGGTGACACCTACACAAAAACCTACCAGAACGCCTGCTAAAATAAATTCAATCGGACCAAACATGCATATATGCCAAAATCAAAAAACGAGCATATCTTATGACTTTTGGATATAAGTCGTTGTCTTGATTATTGATTTACTTATGCATAAAAAAGATAAAGCTAGGTGAAGAATATTAGGTGATCTTTCATGTTTATTCACTGGGTTATGTATAAAGTGCGAATATAATGATTGATTTTAACTGTCCGATTTGCCCCATTTCTGTCTAATTGAATGTACCTGTAAATGTCGATTTAATTCTTTTTATGCAAGCTCCCTTATTGACTAAGTTATTCTAAACGGTGGGTTTCTTAAAATTAGAAGATACTTAAGCTTCTTCCGGAATAGCCATAGGATTATGTTAGAATCCCGATTCAATAAATTTCCATGCGGATCTGAGAGGAAACCCACTTGCTAAATCGAAAACTTAAAATTGGAATCGTGGTCGGTGAAGTTTCTGGAGATACGCTTGGCGCAAAATTGATTCGCCGTTTTAGTGAGCAAGGCATTGATGCTGAATTTGAAGGTATCGGTGGGCCACAAATGATCGCTGAAGGCTTTAAAAGCTATTATCCGATGGATATTTTATCGGTGATGGGCATTGTCGAAGTTTTAAAAGATATTAAAAAACTGTTTGCTGTGCGGGATGGTCTGGTGGAAACCTGGACTAAAGATCCGGTCGATATTTTTATCGGGATTGATGCGCCTGATTTTAACCTGCGTTTGTCAAAAACCATTAAACAAAAACAGTTACCGATTAAAACCGTGCAATACGTCAGTCCTTCGGTCTGGGCATGGCGTCAAGGCCGTATACATGGCATTAAAGCCAGTATTGATCTGGTGCTGTGCCTGTTTCCATTTGAAAAAGCGTTCTTTAAAAAATGGGATGTTCCTGCAGCTTTTGTCGGACATCCGCTCGCTAGCCAATTGCCGCTTGAAAATCCAATTCTGGAGGCTCAGACAGAATTAGGCCTCGATCCACATCAGAAATATATTGCATTATTACCGGGAAGCCGCCGTGGCGAGATTGAGCGTTTGGGACCTTTGGTTCTGGATGCAGCTAATATTCTGCATCACAAATATCCGGATTATACCTTTCTGATTCCTGCGATTAATGATGCACGCAAGCAGCAAATCGAAAGTTTACTGGCCACTTATCCTGAGAGCTTAAAAACCCAAATTCGCTTGATGGAAAATACCAGCGCTGAATCCAAAATTGGCCGTCAGGTCATGAATGCATCCAATATTATTGCACTGGCGTCTGGAACTGCAACGCTTGAAGCGATGTTGCTGCACCGTCCGATGGTGACTTTTTATAAATTGCACTGGCTGACCTATCGAATTGCCAAATTACTGGTCAAAATCCCTTATTTCTCCTTGCCGAATATTATTGCCGGCAAAAAAGTAATTCAGGAACTGATCCAGTCTGATGCTACCCCGGAAAATCTGGCAGCTGAAATTGAAAAACTGATGGATATTGAAGCAGCACAGATTCAGGTTATGCAGCATATCACCATGCACAAGCAGCTGCTTTCTGGTAATAGTGAAGACCCGGCCAAAGCGGTACTGGCTTTAGTGCAGTAATTTTAGTCTGATAATAAAGATTGATTTTTCTGACAATTCAGCCGGTATTGGGTCGGCGTCTGTTCAAACTGTTTTTTAAAACTTTGGCTAAACGCCGTCTCGGATGAATAACCAACCAGATAAGCGATCTGCTGGATACCAAATCCACTATTTCTCAAATATTGCGCTGCCAGACGCAGGCGGTGCTGTTGCAGATAGGCAAGGGGCGGTTCACCGACAATCTGGGTAAATAATTGGGCGAATTTGGAACGTGACATATGACATTGTTCGGCCAGACTTTCTACAGTCCAGAATTGTTCAGGTTTGCCATGAATCGCTGCCAGTGCATTGGATAGTTCCGGATGCGAGAGCGCATTTAGCCAGCTCGAGGCATTTTCCAGGTTTAAAATATAATCACGTACGCATTCAATCAGTAAAATACTGACCAGATGATCCAGAATCTTGTCACGTCCGGGACGAAGCTGCTGGGTTTCCAGTGCCAGAAACTGCAAGCCAACCTGTAACCATTCTGGCGCCGTATCACCCAGAATATGTTGAATATGCAGGTATTTAGGTAATGCACTCAAAAGAGGTTTGGCCATCTGGATATCCAAGCTAGAACGAATAGCCAGTATGAAACTATGCTCCGCCGAATTTTCCCGATTGAGATCAACACATTGCTGTGCATTGCTCTGAAAATAAGGATTAATCGCATGGTGCTCAGAAAAATCGGCATTGTCTGGGCAGGAAACATGATGGGAGGAACCTGCGGGTAATAGCACCAGATCACCTTGTTGCAGCTCCAGTCGATCACCATTCATGAACTTTAATTGCGCCTGTCCTTGTAACAGGATATAGGCCAGCATAAAGGGTTCATGTTGATAGTCAAAGCCGCCCGGATGAAATACATTCAGATAAAGATATTCCGATTTTTCCAGATGAATATCATCAAAAATTTTACTTAAAGCATCCATGCCTAACTCTATTCTTCTGTTTTATTTCATTTAATTGACTATAAATTTTTTAACTTTGTGATTTTAGGCCAGAATTTGGCAGCATGTGCCAAAGACGCTGACATAGCTTTTCTGGACGTTGAATACTGTTCGCTACTGCTGAAATAATCAACTATAAGTGCAGAGTAACATAAAAAAGGAAGGTCGCAATGAATGCCCCTGCACAAATCCAGAAAGCGCAGTTTACGCAGGAAGCGTCGGCACTAAAAGGTGTCAAGCTGGATAAAAAACGTTTTGGCTGGTTGCTCAGCCCAGGTCTGCCTGTGATCGGAATGGGAATTCTGGCCGGTTATCATTTTGGTCCCAAAGCGACTAAAAAAGTCTTTGCCATGGGCGGACTATTATTACTGCACGTAATCATTCCGACTCTGGATGCCCTGATTGGCGATGATGCCAATAACCCAAATGATGAGCAGATCAAGGCACTGGTTAACGATCCTTATTATGACCGCATTGTAAAAGCATTTATTCCCTTGCAAATGGCAGCCAATGCCTTTGCCGGTTATGTCGTAAGCCGGCCAAATGTGTCTTTGCTGGATCAGGTACTGCTTGGAGTTTCTATGGGTGCGATTAATGGTGTGGGGGTGAATACCGCACATGAACTCAGCCATCGTCCCCAGAAAAAAGACCATTACTGGTCTCATGCCAGCCTGATGCCTTTGGGCTATAACCATTTCCGGATCGAACATCCTTATGGACACCATAAACGGGTGGCGACACCAGAAGATCCGGCATCTTCAAAAATGGGTGAATCTTTTTACCGTTTCTGGCCACGTACCGTAATAGGCGGATTAAAATCTGCAATCCAGATTGAAAAAAGACGGCTCGAGCGTAAGGGACTGAAATTCTTTAATCAGGAAAATGAGCTGTTTCATGGTTGGGCCATGAGTGCCGGCTATCATGCCTTGATGCTAAAGGCGTATGGCAAGAAAATTATTCCTTATACACTGACACAGGCATTTTATGGCGTTAGCCTGTTTGAGATTGTGAATTATATCGAGCACTACGGACTGAAACGTGGACAGAAAGCGGATGGCAGTTATGAGCGAACCTTGCCGGAACATAGCTGGAATAACAACAATATCGTAACTAATCTGTTTTTGTATCAGTTACAACGCCATTCTGATCATCATGCTTTTCCAAGCCGTCCATTTCAGGCGTTGCGGCATTTTGATGAAGCGCCAGAATTACCCAGCGGTTATGCAACCATGCTGATTCCAGCCTTGATTCCACCTTTATGGTACAAAATCATGGATCAGCGGGTATATCAGCACTATCAGGGCGATTTAAGTAAGGCTAATATCTTGCCTTCCAAGCGTGCCAAGCTATTTAAAAAATTTGGTGTAAATAACTCTACAGCTTAATGAATTACAAAATAAAAATGCGCCGATAAAGGCGCATTTTTTGATTAATTCTGCCTAGAACCAGTCGGCTTGCATATTCAGGCAAGTATCATCCAGATGCATCAGTAATTTGGCCTGATGTTCAATTTCAGGGAGTTCCCAGCGAATAAAATATTGAGCTGCCTGAATTTTCCCTGCCAGAAAAGTCTGATCTTCTGCCTGCGAAGATGTGCCAAACTTGAGTTGAGCCTGATTCGCCATTTCCAGCCATAGCCAGGCTAGGATGGTCTTACCCATCATATCCAGATACAGGCCTGAATTGGCCAAAGCTTCGCTGACTTTGCCTTGATGCAAGGCCTGGCCTAAAATCTGTGTAGTCTTTTGCACAGTGGCAAGATGCTGTTTATAGATCTTTGCGAGTTCCACTATCTTAGGTTCATGAATCTCTGACAAGGTCTTCTGGATGCGCTGCATGAGCAGATTGAGCCCTTTGCCATTATGCTGCCAGAGTTTACGTCCCAGCAGATCCAGAGATTGAATGCCGTAAGTTCCTTCATGAATCGGATTGAGCCGGTTATCACGGTAACATTGCTCCACCGGATATTCACGAGTATAACCCGCGCCGCCCAGGACCTGAATAGCCAGATCATTGGCTTTCGGACCATAGGCAGAAGGGAAAGATTTGACCACCGGGGTGATGAGATCAAGCAGAATTGCACTATCTTCATCTTGAGCTGCCTGAAGTTCATCAATTAATCGGGCTGCAAATAAGCAAAGTGCCAGCGAACCTTCTACATATGACTTTTGCGCCAGTAGCATGCGTTTGACATCGGTATGTTCAATGATATTTACTGGTTTCGAGTCAGGTGTTTTTTCATGAACTGGCCGGCCTTGCGGACGGTTTTTAGCATAATCCAGAGATTCCAGATAGCCACGATAACCAATCATGGCTGCGCCCAGACCGACACCCACACGTGCTTCATTCATCATCTTGAACATATATTTTAAGCCATGACCGGGTTCACCAATTAAATAGCCTAAGCAATTATCATTTTCTCCAAAGCTTAAAACTGTAGATGTAGTACCTCGATAGCCCATTTTGTGCAGTAAGCCAGCCAGCTGTACATCATTAGCTTCACCGAGTGAACCATCCTCGTTGGTTTTGAATTTTGGTACGATAAACAGGGAAATTCCTTTCACGCCTTGCGGCGCATCCTGAATCCGCGCCAAGACCAGATGCACAATATTTTCGGTAATGTCCTGATCGCCACCCGAAATAAACATTTTCTGGCCTTTAATTTTATAAATTCCATCTGCCTGAGGAATGGCTTTAGTGGTCAGATCGCCCAAAGAGGAACCTACATTCGGCTCTGTCATGGCCATGGTGCCAGCAAAGCGGCCACTCAACATATGCGGTAGGAATATTTGCTTTTGTTTTGGGGAGGCAAAAGCCTGTATCAGGTTCGCCGCAGCGGCCGTTAGAAAAGAATAAGCCACGGTGGACGGATTGGCCGACATAAAATAAGCATTGCAGGCCATATTCACTAAAGTGGGCAGTTGCATGCCACCATCTGCATAATCATGCTGGGCGCAAAGCAGGCCGGCATCGGCAAACTGTTGCCAGGCTGTCTTCACTTCATCAATGGTTTTGACCTGTTTGCCATCAAAGTTCGGTTCTTGTTGATCAGCTTTGACATTATGCGGCGCAAAATAATCAGTCGCGATACCTTTTGCCGTTTCCAGAATACTGTCGAAAGTATTTTTGTCATGATCCTGATAGCGTTGCAGTTTAGTCAGCGCTTCAAGTTTGAATACGTCATAAAGCTGGAAATGCAGATCTTTATCATTAATCAGTTGGGTCACGGTACTATCCTGAATGTGCAATCCTTGAGATAGCATCAAGACTAGCAGTTGCTTTTATTGAGTAGGATTGTCAATAATGACATGAATCGGGTGAAAAGTGACAATTAGTAAAGTATGCAACAGGTGGTGATTTTAGGCTTTCATGGGGCTCTGGCTTCGGCCATTACGGGTGTGGTCGATTTATTTACCATGGCTGGCGTAAGCTGGAACCGGATCCAGCAGCAGGACGTACAGCGCCTGTTTAAGGTGAGTATCGCCAGTCCGGAGGGACATCCGATTCGGTGTATCAATGGGCTGCAGTTGCAGGCACATTTTTCTTATCAAGAGATTCAAACTGCAGATATTCTGGTGGTACCGACCATCGCTGCACCGATTCAGGATGTATTGCAACAGAATCCAGAACTGATTCATTTTTTAAAATCTGCACATGCAGAGGCGACTTTAATTGCAGGAAACTGTACGGGGAATTTTTTTCTGGCAGAAGCAGGCATTTTAGATGACCGGATTGCAACAACACATTGGGGTTTTCAGGAAGTGTTTCGTTCACGCTATCCTAAGGTGAAACTGAATGCCGATCTGATGATTAGCCGGGATCAGAATATCTATTGTGCAGGTGGAGGCCTGGCCTGGTTTGACCTAGGTTTGCATCTGATTGAGCGCTTGTATGGCTTTGAGGTGGCCATGCAATCGGCTAAATCTTTCGTAATTGATTACCGCCGTGATAGCCAGTTGTCTTATTCATTGCTGAATATTGGCCAGCCGCACCATGATGAACTGGTACAAAAAATCCAGAACTGGCTAGAGCAGCATTTTCATGAAGATTTTAGTTTGAACCAGCTGGCAGAGCAGTTTAATGTGACTGGCCGAACCCTGATTCGACGCTTTAAACAAGCCTTAGACATACCGCCCAATCAATATCTACAAGCGATCCGAATTGAAGCTGCCCGTAAACGACTGGAAGAAACCGATCAAGCTGTGGATGTGATCATGCAAAATGTCGGCTATCAGGATCCAAGTTCATTCCGCCGTTTATTTCATAAAAAAACCGGTCTGACGCCGTTGGAATACCGGCGCCGGTTTAGCCGGCGCTTTTAAAAGCTTTTAATGAGAAGGCTGTACTTTTCCTGCTTTACGGCCATGCAGAAGGTAATACCAGACCAGGCAGCTCAGGGTGAGCAGCGCCGAGAACAGATAAAGCTGGCGATAACCGATCTGATCCAGCAGCATACCCAGGAAATAAGGGCCAAAACCAAGACCGGCATCCAGGGCAATAAAGAAGGTTGAGGTTGCGAGTCCCATACGCTGCAATGTCGTACTTTTCACCGCAATGGTTTGACACACCGACTGGATATTACCAAAACCAAAACCAATCAAGGCAGCACTGGCAAGTAACATCACAGAGTTTTGCGCCTGACTGAGTAGCAATATCCCCAGTGCCATAATCACAATGGCAGGATAGATAATGATATTTTCGCCTTTACGGTCCATGAGCGGGCCGGTAAAAGGACGCGAAAGCAAAATGGCAAAAGCATACATCAGGAAGAAAAAAGATGCTGCTTCGACCAGATTAATTTCTTTGGCATAAAAGTGAATAAACGACAATATGCCTGAATAAGAAGTAGCCACCAGCAGTACAATCAGTGCAATCGGTAGCGCATTCGGTTCAATATACTGAGCCAGTTTGCTGGTGCTTTGCGAAGTAGAGGCTGCTGACGAATGACTTGCCTTAAGGCGTGGTGGCTGGATAAATAGCCCACAGATCAGGCAGCTGAGCGCAACAATACTGGTAAAGATGAAAATTACCTGATAATTAAAATTTGTCATCAGCCAGATTCCGACAAAGGGACCAATCGCTGTGCCAAGGGTGCTGCTCATGCTGAAATATCCAATTCCTTCACCACGCCGTGTGGCAGGAATGGTCTGTGCAATCACTGTACCCAGTACAGTAGAAGCCATACCCATCATAAAACCGTGTATTAGGCGGATACCCAATAAAACTTTCAGCTTGGCCGGAATCATATACAGTCCGGAAAAGAGCAGAAAGCCAGTCAGGCCAATGACAAGCGTATTTTTCAAACCCAGCCGATTCAGTAATTTTCCGATCAATAATCGTCCAAATAACGTACCCACAATAAACAGACCGGATACCAGACCGGCTTGAGCAGTCGACGCACCTAACTCAGCAACCGAGTAGCCGACAATCACAATCACCAGCAAGTAGAACACCAGAACCAACTGGAAATTCACCAGACTGATCAGGATAAAATTGGGCGTCCATAAAGGCGTTTCTTGTTCTTGGCTCATTGAGGTCTGTCCTGAGATGAGGAATGTAACTGCTGAATGAGTTGCATTAAGGTATTTTTACTGCCTTCAAGATCATCTGACGCAATTTGCTCAAGCAACTGATCTTCAAATGCATCGATCTGGATGGAACACATCGCAAAGGTCTCAATTCCTTGCTCACTCAGCTTGAACAGCTTTTGACGCTTATCTTCAGTTTCGAGTTGGGCAATCAGATCGAGCTCAACCAGTTGCTGAATCCGCTTGGTAATACCCGGCTTGGATACATTGAGATAACTGGAAATATCTGCCAGCGTACATTGCTGCTTTAACTGGATGACGTATAACACCTGCCATAAGGAATAATTTAATTGAGATGACAACAAGATCGTATTGATCTCATCGCTCATCAGTCGTGCGCAGCGTAATAGCAGCGTACGGAGTCGGGGAGATTGGGAAAACATATTCATAGTTAACCTGGGTAACTAAATTTAGGCCTAATTTACGCCTGTTTTATTCAAAGCTCAAGAGCAGAGTTTTAAAATTATTGAGAGTAATATTTTCTCTACCAATAGCGTTTACACAGTTTAACCTGATTAAAAAATAATCAACAAAAGACTACATACTTTTTATAACAGCCACGCCTAAGCTAACCATGTCACTAGAAAAATTCATGACTTAAAAATTGAAGGGCAAAGATGCCAAATAACAATGCATAGGTGAAGCTTATGACTCTGGGTTTAACTGCATTAGAGTTAGCACGAATACAGTTCGCCTTTACTGTATCTTTTCATATCATTTTTCCGGCAATTTCTATTGGCTTGGCCAGCTTTCTGGCTATTCTGGAATGGCGCTGGCTCAAAACCCAAAACCCGATTTTTCAGGATCTGTTCAAATTTTGGGTGAAAATTTTCGCCGTCGCATTTGGTATGGGCGTCGTATCCGGTGTGGTGATGAGCTACCAGTTTGGAACCAACTGGAGTGAGTTTTCCCGGGTTGCAGGCAGTGTGACTGGGCCTTTATTGGCCTATGAAGTACTCACCGCTTTCTTTCTGGAAGCGGGCTTTCTGGGCATCATGTTATTTGGCTGGGGGCGAGTGGGACCAAAGGCGCACTTTTTCTCGACCTTGATGGTTGCGATAGGCACCTGTATTTCCATGTTCTGGATTCTATCGTCCAATAGCTGGATGCAGACCCCACAAGGCTTTGCGATTGAAAATGGCCTGATTGTTCCGCAAGACTGGCTTGCTATCGTGTTTAACCCATCTTTCCCTTATCGTCTGGCCCATATGGCCATGGCTGCCTTTCTGGTTTCCGCCTTACTGGTCGCTGCTACAGCCGCATGGCACCTCATCAAAGGCCGTCGTGATGCACTGGTCAAGACTTCATTTTCCATGGCGATGTGGCTGCTTCTGGTACTCGCGCCCTTACAGGTCATCGTCGGTGATATGCACGGTATTAATACCCTTGAACATCAGCCAGCCAAACTTGCAGCCATGGAAGGGCACTGGGAAACCAATCATGACGAAGGCATGCCCTTATATCTCTTTGGTATTCCAGATATGGAGGCCGAAGAAACCAAATATGCAGTCGCAATTCCCAACTTGGGTAGCCTGATTCTAACCCACTCGATGGATGGAAAGGTTACAGGACTTAAAGACTTTGCGCCTGAAGACCGGCCGAATTCGCTGGTGGTGTTCTGGAGCTTCCGGATTATGGTCGGACTCGGCGTATTGATGCTGTTACTGGCGTTATGGGGAGCGTGGGCACGTACCCGTGGTCGCTTTTATGAGTCCCGTGCATTGCACCGATTTGCCCTGATTATGGGACCTTCCGGATTTATTGCCATGCTTGCGGGATGGTTTACCACAGAAGTCGGCCGTCAGCCTTGGGTAGTCTACGGCATCATGCGAACCAAGGATGCATTGTCTCCGGTTTCCGCTGAACAGGTGGGGCTGACCCTGATTATTTTTGTAGTTGTCTACTGTGTGGTATTTGGTATCGGAATTTACTACATGTTGCGCCTGATGCACAAAGGTCCAGAGTTTATTCATACCCGACCAGATCATGAATCAGATAGCGATGTGGTTCAGGCCTCGCGTCGACCATTAAGTAGTATTCGCGAACGTATCGAAGAAGTTCCTGAACAACCGGATCAGGAGGACAAAAAATGATTGATTTATCATTAATCTGGATTGTGATTATTGGTTTGGGTGTATTGATTTATACCATTCTCGATGGTTTCGATCTGGGCATCGGCATCTTGTTTCCTTTTTTCCCGCATCAAGATGAACGTGATGTCATGATGAATACCGTGGCTCCGGTCTGGGATGGCAATGAAACCTGGATGGTTTTGGGCGGTGCAGGGTTATTTGCAGCTTTTCCACTCGCTTACTCGACCGTACTCTCGGCGCTGTATATGCCAATTATTCTGATGGTGATTGCCTTGATTTTCCGCGGCGTGGCTTTTGAGTTCCGCTTCAAGGCAAACCGCAGTAAGCATTGGTGGGATAAAGCCTTTATCGGTGGTTCTGCGATTACCAGTTTCCTGCAAGGCATGATTTTAGGGGCCTATATTCAGGGCATTGAAACTCGAAATGGTGTCTATGTCGGTAGTGGTCTGGACTGGCTCACTCCATTCAGTATTTTCACCGGAATCAGTGTGGTGGTGCTCTATGCGGCATTAGGCTGTGGCTGGCTGATCTATAAAACCGGAGATGATTTGCAGGATCGAATGTTTAAACTGATGCCTAAGCTGATTATTGCCTTACTGATCATATTGGGTGCTGTCAGTATTTATACGCCGTTGACTCATCCTCAAATTGCTGAACGCTGGTTTAGTCAGCCACAATTTACCTATTTTATGCCAGTTCCAGTTCTGGTTCTGCTATTTACCTGGCTGGCCTTACGTGCCTGTAAAAGNNGGTATGTCCTATTGGGTATTCCGGCATAAGGTCAGGGTCGGCGATGATGGCTATCATTAAGGAGTGGTCATGAAAGGCAAACAGGCATTATGGTTTGTAGGGTTGTGGCTGGCAGGATTTTTAACGCTGGCCCTGATTGCTGGCGCATTCCGCTTTCTGGTGCATTTGGCTTATTAAATTAGTAAAACTAAAAAAATGAAAAAAGTGATCTGAATGTCCTGATCACTTTTTATTATTTGCCATTTATCTTTGATAAAATCAAATTTACGATTTTACCTGTTTACGATACACACTTGGACGTACAGGACGAGTATGTTTCCAAAGGCCTTTTTTCTGTTTCTTGGCTTTATTTTGCAATTCCATCATATAGCGTAAATGGTTTTTATCCTTGATATATTCTTCATAGACCCACGCTGCACCACGTTTGACAATCTCTTCATTGATATTTTTGCGATAGCGGTAGACCACACCGACACAGCGGCCATAACGGTCAATGTCGGTAATCTTGACCCGAACCATTTTATTATTCACCATGCTTTTGACCAGACGCTGCGATTCCTTGCCATAGGCTTGTGATGATTCAGGGGCATCGACAAAAGCAAAGCGCAATTTGGTCTCAGAGCGACGAATGTTAAAACGGTAGCAGGTGAGGGTATCACCATCACTTACGGCTTTTACACGGCACCAGTATTTTTTGCCTTTCTTAAAAGGGCGGAAAACATCTTTTAAATAAACTGTAATTTTATGCAGCAGATAATAAGAAAAACATAGCAATACTAAGCCCAGCACAATTTGCCAGGTGATGGAGAGATTTAACAAAGGCAAGATCCAAATCAGCAAAACCAGCTGTAAAATCACAGCTAAAAGTCGAGCCATTTTAGAGCAAAGCCAGTAGATCTACGGATTAAAAGCTAATCACTCAGTGTTTAGTTTTGTACCAGCTAAAATAGCCTAAGTATATTTTTCTGACGAAAAGATGAATCTGCAACCATCTAAACTTATATATAAAATAGCCTAAGCAATTTAAATTTCTTTATAAATAGCCTAAGTAAAAATTTTATAAATTTCAGCTCTCAAAAATTGATGTCTCTTATTCTCGTGCAAATCCTTATGCCAATATATCCCCATATTAATTTTCGGCAGTTCCACAGGGACTTCAAAAATATTTAGACTGGTAGCCAATTGTAAATGTACCAATACATTTTTAGGAATAGTCAGCATAGCTGTCTTTTGTTGTTCCAAAATTTGCAGAGCAGTTGAGTAATGCTGACAGCGTAAAAAAATCTGTCGTGAATATTGTTTACGGCTTAAATAAATATCCTCAACTAAAACGCCAGTACGGCGTGATGACACGCCAATATGAGGTGAGGCAAGATAAATCTGCTCATTCATTTCTGTTAATTGTGTACACACTACAAATTCATCTTGAACCAGACGCTCAAACTGGATTTTTTCAGCAATGTTTTGTTCCAGATCTATGACAAAATCGACCTGTTGAGAGGCGAGGTCTGCTGCTATATTTTTACGGTCCAGCTTCATGCTGCTAAGTTGAATTTCCAGATTGAGTTGTTGAAAGTGCTGAACCAGTCTGGGAAAGATCATTGGCTCAATTTCATCATGTACGGCAATTTTCAAACTCTGAATCATTTCCGGTCTGAAGTGCTGATGCTGTATTGAAATATTTTGAATCGCAAAAAGTGCATTCTTCAGCTCAGGATAGATCTGTTCCGCAAACGGCGTAGGTTGCATTTTGCTGCCAGTACGTACAAATAAATCATCCTGTAAATGCTGTCTTAAACGTTGTAAAGCATGACTGGCAGCAGACTGGCTAACTGATAAAATCTGTGCAGCTTTAGAAATACTGTTCTGCTCATAAATTGCCATAAAAAGCGGATAAAGGTTAATGTCGATACGATGAAAATTTCGCAGGTCCATGACTGTTTTAGAATGAATGCTATGCATAATAATGTATGGAGTAAAATCATTTTATTCATAATAGGTTTTGGGTTAAGGTGTTGTAAAGCGTATGAATTAGAATATTTAGAGGGATAAAGAGATGTTTGAGCTTTCAGCACGTGCACAAGATTATTTAAATAGAACCAAAAAATTTATTGCTGAGGAAATTGAACCAGTTGAAGCTGATTTCTGGCAGCAAGTTCATGAGTTGAACCAAGGCGGCGACTGGACCAAATGGCAATGGCCTGCAGAACTGGAAAGCTTAAAAGCCAAAGCCAAGGCAGCTGGCCTTTGGAATATGTTTCTCCCTTGTCCTGAACTTGGCCAGGGTTTATCGGTTCAGGAATATGCACATATTGCCGAACTTTCAGGTCGTAGCCTGATTGCACCAGTCGTATTTAACTGTAATGCGCCAGATAGCGGCAATATGGAAGTATTGTGGCGTTATGGTTCTGAAGAACAGAAACAGCAATGGCTGAAGCCACTATTAGAAGGAAAAATCCGTTCGGTCTTTTGTATGACTGAACCTGCAGTTGCATCCAGTGATGCGACCAATATGCAGGCAACGGCGGTAATTCAAGGTGATGAGATTGTTCTGAATGGTCGTAAATGGTGGTCATCAGGTCTGGGTGATCCAAATACTAAAATCATTATTTTTATGGCACATACTCCAGATGAAACAAAAGACCGTCATCATCAGCATTCGATGGTTCTAGTTCCGGTAGATACCGCAGGGGTAAAAATTGAACGTATGCTGCCAGTGTTTGGTGACTACGATGCTCCGCATGGCCACGGCGAAGTCAGCTTTGAAAATGTCCGTGTTCCTGTTTCGAATTTTATTGGCGGTGCCGGTCAGGGCTTTGAAATTGCTCAAGGTCGCTTAGGACCAGGTCGTATTCATCATTGCATGCGCTGCATCGGGGCTGCGGAAAAATCCTTAGAGTTGATGATTGACCGAGGCATGAGCCGGACAGCATTTGGCAAAGAGATTTTAAAACTTGGCGGCAATCTGGAACGTGTCGCGGAAGCCCGGGTTGCAATTGATCAGGCACGCCTTTTGACCTTGTATGCCGCCTATAAAATGGATACTTTAGGGAATATGGCGGCACTGACTGAAATTTCTGCAATTAAAGTCGTTGCGCCAAGTGTGCTGGAAAAAGTTGTCGATATGGCCATCCAGATCCACGGCGGTGCCGGTGTCTCTCGTGATACGCCACTGACCGGATTCTTTGCCCAGGCACGTGCCTTACGTTTGGCNNAGGTGAAGAACTGGATGTACAAGCCATCACCAATTGGCTAATTCAGCAAAATGTGAATGTTGAAGGCCCTGTGCAAGTGACCCAATATTCAGGCGGAGCTTCAAACTGGACCTACCGTTTACAGTATACCAATGCCGATCTAATTTTACGTCGTCCGCCGCAAGGTACCAAAGCCAAATCAGCCCATGATATGGCACGTGAATATCATGTACAAAAAGCCTTGTCTGAACATTATCCGGTGGTGCCTGAAATGGTGGCGCTTTGTCAGGATGAATCAGTGATTGGCTGTGATTTCTATGTCATGAAACGTCTGGAAGGAATTATCCCTCGCGCCAAAATGCCACCTGAGCTGCAGCTTACTGAATCCGATATCCGGATTTTATGTATCAATGTGATTGATAAACTAATCGAATTGCATCAGGTGCCTTATCAAGGAACTGAACTTGAAAATCTCGGTAAGGGTGAAGGCTATTGTCGCCGTCAGGTCGAAGGCTGGGATGTACGTTATGAAAAGGCTAAAACTTTAAATGTTCCATCGTTTAAATATGTGCGCAACTGGCTTAAAGATAATATTCCTTCAGATTCTAAAACCTGTGTGATTCATAATGACTGGCGTTTTGATAATGTCATCTTAAATCCGGAAAATCCGACTGAAGTGATTGGTGTACTGGACTGGGAAATGGCCACCCTTGGCGATCCGCTCATGGATCTAGGTTCTGCCTTGGCCTATTGGGTAGATGATACCGATAATGCCATTTTTAAAGCGACTCGTCGTCAGCCGACCAATCTAAAAGGTATGTTTACCCGTAAAGAGGTCGTAGATTATTATCTTGAAAAAACCGGTTTGCAACCGGAAAACTGGGCGTTTTATGAGGTGTTCGGAATTTTCCGCCTCGCGGTGATTGCCCAGCAGATCTATTATCGTTATTACCATAAACAGACTAATAATCCAGCGTTCAAGGATTTTTGGGTGGTGATTCATGCCTTGCATATTCGTGCCTTAAAACTGATTGGCAAGCAAAAACTGGAAGCCAATGAGATTGCACAAAAGTATGTGCTTAAATTTAAAGAGATAATGCCAAAATGACTACCATTTACTTGATCCGGCATGGCCAGGCCTCTTTTGGCGCAGAAAGTTACGATCAACTTTCGCCCAACGGCGAGTTACAGGCAAAGCTTTTGGGTCGCTATTTTGACGAAATCCTGAAAGAAGCGCCTTATGTGGTGGCAGGTTCCATGCAACGCCATCAACAGACAGCGCAATTATCACTGGACGAATGTTTTCCGGAAAGCGAGATTCTGACCGATAGTGCCTGGAATGAGTTTAATCATCAGCAGGTATTTGCGCGTTATGAGCCGCGCTTTAATCAGCCTGAATTGCTCAAACAGGATGTGTCAGAACATGAAAATCCACGGGATTATCTGAGCAAAATTTTTAGCGGTGCCATTGCACGCTGGACTGGCGATGATTATCACCATGAATATGATGAATCTTGGCCAAGTTTCAAAGCACGTGTGGAAAGCGGCTTAGAAAATCTGTGTGACCAGTTGTCCAAAAGCCGACCACGCTATGCAGTAGTTTATACCTCAGGTGGGGTGATTTCTGTGGCTGTAGGCAAAATTTTGGGCCTTAGTCCGGAGAAAACCTTTGCTCTGAACTGGGCGATTACCAATACCAGTATCACGACACTACGTCTGGTGGGTAATGAACCGCAACTACTCAGTTTAAATGAACATCATTTTATTAAAGCACAGCGTCCAGACTTATTGACCTGGATTTAAAACCTAATACGCTAGAAAAATAAAGGAATAGGGTAAATACATGGCTAAAACAATTTTAATTACCGGTGCAAGTTCAGGGATCGGCGCCGGTATGACACGTGAATTTGCGAAAAAAGGCTATAACCTGGCGATTTGTGCACGTCGTTTGGAGCGTCTGGAAATCTTAAAGCAGGAACTGGAAAGCCAATATGGCATCAAAGTCATTGCCAAAACACTAGATGTCACCGATTACGATCAAGTGTTTGAAGTGTTTCGTGCTTTTAAAGAAGACTTTGGCACCATTGACCGAGTTATTGTGAATGCTGGTGTCGGTGAGGGCCGCCGGATTGGTAAAGGTAATTTTGCTATCAATAAAGCCACGGTTGAAACCAACTTTATTTCGGCATTGGCACAATGTGAAGCTGCAGTTGAAATCTTCCGTGCACAAAACTCTGGCCATCTGGTGATGATTTCATCTATGAGTGCAATGCGCGGTATGCCAAAACATTTAACGGCTTATGGTGCAAGTAAGGCCGGCGTGGCTCATTTAGCGGAAGGCATTCGAGCTGAATTGATCGATACGCCAATAAAAGTGACCACCATTTTCCCAGGATATATTCGTACTGAAATTAATGAAGGGGCAAAAAAGCTACCTTTTGAAGTAGATGAAAAAACTGGTTCGCGTTTATTGGCAGCAGAAATTGAAAAAGCACCAGTTAAGGCTTATGTGCCGAAATGGCCTTGGTTGCCACTCGGTCTAGCCATGAAAGTATTACCACTTAAACTGGTGAACAAGTTAGGTTAAAATCGCTCTTAGATCTATAAAAAGAGAAGCTAGAGCGCTTCTCTTTTTATTTTTTATGACAAACTGAGAAAAATTTCTGAATCAGTATTTTTTTCTAAAAAATGTATAGCTTGAATTTACAAAAAAGCGAAATCTTATAAATCCTAATATATTGATTATTAAAATAAAGTTTTAAATTATCAAAAATTATATTTTTATTTTATTGATGAATTTGCAATTAAATCAATTACTTTTAAATTTTCGTTTCATGAGAAAGACCATCTTTTACTTTTCCTAATTTTCGCCAATTTTAAGAACTTTTCCAAACTGTCCAAAACTTAGACATACTCACTCTAAAAGTGGAAAGATAACTTCTCTTTTTTAGAATTTCCTTTAATTTACAACCGTTCAGAAATTAAAGGTTGTCCATATGTCTACATCTGCGGATATGACTGACCAGCAGCGAATCTCCAAGGTCAGAAGTATCGTTACCCAGGCCGGGGAAGAGGTGCGTGCTCGTTATCCCATACTCAAACATCAGAACTTTATCGGTGCGAGTATTTTAGGCTTTGCCTGGGCAGGCATGATTGCATGCGCGGTAGCATATGGAACAGGTTATCTCTCAGCATGGTTTACCATTCCCTTGATTGCGATTTTTGCGTCATTGACCCATGAATTGGAACATGACCTGATTCATTATATGTATTTCAAAAAAACACCTTGGGCACATCATTTGATGTTAGCACTGGTCTGGTTGGCACGTCCAAACACCATCAGTCCGTGGGCACGTCGTCCTTTTCATTTGCATCATCATAAATATTCAGGCACTGAACATGACCTGGAAGAACGTGGCATCAGTAATGGTATGCCTTGGGGCATTCGCCGAATTCTGGTCATTAGTGACCAGTTGATGTCAGTGTATCTGCGTCCATTTCAGATGTTTAAGATGATTCATCTTTTTCTGGAAAAACAGCCTGAAAAAGAACGTAAAATTGCCATGATTTCTCAGTTATTCGGCTTTTTACCTCTCAGCATTATTTACTATGGATTGTGCTATCTGTTTGTGGTTTTTCATGGTTTAAATGCCATTGCACCGCTATTTGGTTATGAGATGCTCTGGTCACAAGGTATTGTCAACACGATGCCGATCGTGAATCTGCTGGCAGTCATCTGGGTGATTCCGAACTTTATCCGTTCTTTTAGCTTGCAGTTTGTCAGTTCAAATATGCATTACTATGGCGATATTGATCCACGTGATGTGATCAAACAAACCCAAGTGCTCAATCCATGGTGGATGGTCCCGTTCCAGTTATTCTGCTGTAATTTTGGTTCGACCCATGCGATTCATCACTTTGTAGTCAAGGAGCCATTTTATATCCGTCAACTGACGTCTAAAACGGCGCATAAAGTAATGAAAGAAGTGGGCGTGCGTTTTAATGATGTGGGAACCTTTAAGCGTATGAATCGCTGGAATGACTATAAAATCTAAGCTTTGATTGTCATAAAAATCCCGTTTTTAAGCGGGATTTTTTTATATTTATCCTTTGTGATTTACCCAAGGGCAAGATGTATAAGCCTATATTTTGCAAGAATCCTATCTCAGTCAAATTTAGGTGAACATTCATCTAAAATGATTGCTGAGGAAATAGTTCAAAAGAATAAACTCAGGTAAAATCAAGTATATCTTTATATAAATTAGCCCACTATGTTGCTGAAAGCCGCCACCATTGCCTTGATTCCTGCACTCGTCATTCAGGGTAATCGCGTCAAGAAAAATACCTTGAAGTTGCCTGAACCACAGGGAAAACGTCAAGGTCGGACCGGAATAGGCAAAAAACTTTCTCTGCTCATTTTAGGAGATTCCGCGGCGGCAGGGGTAGGAGTAGAACATCAGGATGATGCATTACTGGGTGCAATTCTACATGAACTGAAAAATGACTTTGAAATTGACTGGAAATTACAGGCCAAAACCGGTGATACCAGCTCAAAAGTAATTCATGCTTTGGACCAGATTGAAGTCCAGCACTATGATGTAATCGTCACGTCGGTTGGCGTCAATGATGTGACAAAACTGATGCCTGCCCGGGTCTGGATTCAGAAACAGGAACAGCTTTATAGCAAAATCCAGCAAAAATTTAGCCCGAAACTGATCATTGCTGCCGGAGTTCCGCCAATGAATATGTTTCCGGCGCTACCGAATCCTTTGGCTTGGCTCTTTGGCCAGTATGCTAAACAGATGAACCAGCAACTGGAAAAATTTGTGAATCAGCAAGTGAATATGCAATGGATTGAATACGATATTGAAAAATACCGTGCCATGAATTTACAAATGGCTGCAGATGGTTTTCATCCGAGTAAGGAAGTTTATACACTTTGGGGACAAGAAGTAGCTGGCAAGATTCGGAAGACCTTCTAAAATAGTTGAAATCTCTCAATTTAGCTAATTCTATGTCTGATATTGAAACACATCCGCTACCGCCATTTTTACCACCCAATGCAAAATTGCTGATGTTGGGCAGCTTCCCGCCACCTGCCACACGCTGGAAAATGAACTTTTATTATCCAAACTACCAGAATGATATGTGGCGGATTTTTGGACTGATTTTTTTTGAGAATAAAGATTACTTTTTGGACTTACCCAATAGAAAATTTCAGGAAAACTTAATCCGGGATTTTTTAACTGAAACGGGGATTGCGATTTTTGATAGTGGCTATCAGATCCGGCGTTTAAAGGGCAATGCTTCAGACAAATTTTTGGAAATTGTAGTACCTACCAATATTGAGCAACTGCTCAGCCAAATGCCGCAGTGCAATCATATTATGACCACAGGCGACAAGGCCACAGACACCATGATGCTGTCCATGCCTGAAGGGACTTTAAAGCCGAGTATTGGTCAACCTAGCCAAGCCCATTTTGTCGGACGTGATCTGTATTTATATCGCATGCCTTCATCTTCTCGAGCCTATCCGGTTTCTCTGGAGAAAAAAGCCGAAAGTTACCGGACGATGTTTGAACATGTGGGTCTGGTTTAATATTTAATCCAATAATCAGATGAAAAAATAGTTAAAGAAGTTTCTGGGCTGCAGATAAGAAATGAACTTACTATTTGTAAGTTTTTGGTTGTATTTATTCACATATTTGGATATTCGACCCAGCGATAGCTATTGATCTTAATCTCCCGGACATGATGAAAGCTTGACCAGATTAACTGGCTACCTTTGGTCCATTTTAAAGCTCGAATACGCGAATCCACCTGCTGTATTTCCTCAGGTGAGGCCGGACGTAAAGGCTCAATTTCTGCATATAAGCGTACTCCTGGATAACGCTTAAATTTACCTTTAAGCAACGCATGAAACCAAAACATTTTGCTACTGTTCACAGCCTGTATGCAGGCCATCGGCTGATGCTGCAAATTCTCAGAAAAAGTAGTGGAATAAGTATCAAAAAAGAAACCCGTACTGGTCTTTTTGTTGAGGAATACGGTTCCGATCGGAGTAATACTAGGAAAGCCTTTGGAGTTGACTGTTGCAATAGAGCAATGCATGGCGGCCCGTTGTGCATCAGCGACCACCTGGCGAATCTGTTGCCATTCATTATCAGAAATCATGCCTTGATTCTCTTATTATTTTTATAAATTTTATAACAAGTTACCCAGCTCGGCATTGCCTGAAAAAACTGAAGCTACGGCAGTTTGATCAATCTAAATCGTTATTCAGATTATAAAAAAGAGCCCCATAGGCTCTTTAAAAAATGCAAAACTCGGCGATTAGCCATCGTATTCGACATAATCCCATAAGTTTAAACGTGCTTTAATTTCCTGACGGATCTCGGGCAACATCGGCAAAAGAGTGCCATCAATCCATAAGCTCAATGCTTGGGCAGAGAGTACTTGCTGCAGTTCATCGACCAGTTGTGCACCTTTCAACATAATACCGGTCTCATCAGTGGCTTCGGTTTCTACACCTTTAAATAAAACCTGTAATTCATAACCGCTATCCTGAATCAGCCATTCCAGTTCAAGTTGAATATTTTCACTGGATTTCAAAACTACCTGTCCCTCGACCGTATCGGAGTCGGACAGACAGTCATGTTCCACCCGAATTTTGGCCAAATACCATTCTTGCTGGGATAAATCATGGAGAGTTTTTACAGGCGTCAGAATATCACTGAACTTAAACTGACGGCTTAAATCAAAAAATTGCATGGGAGCGGAGGGCGAACAATCGCAAAATACGAGAAAAGTGTAATTCTAAAGTAAGCGCAATCGACTGTAAAACCTTTTAAAAGATGATCGGACTAAGTTAGGTTAATCGGCTATTCTCGAAATACGGGCTTTTCATAGCATGTAATTTTAAGGTCACTCCAATGTCATTACATTAACCATTCACCGGGAAATTTCGTCACCAGATTCATCATAAAACGCTGGAATTTTGTAGTTTCCGGATCATGTGAATGTTGAATGCTACGGCCATCTTTTTGATGTTCTAGCCAAACCATTTCATTTTTTTCATTCAGCTTAAGCTGATAAGCCACGCGTGGTAAGTACTGATCCATCGCACTGGTAATTTCCTTCTGAAAATCTTCCGACTCAATGACCAGACCGACTTCGGTATTCAGATAGGCTGAACGCGGATCAAAATTAAATGAACCGACAAAAACCATGCCATCCAGATCAAAAAACTTGGCATGCAAACTGGAGCTATTTTTGTTTTTAGCCGGGATAATGTCACCGGTCATAATTTCATACCAGGTCCGTTCTGGACGGACAATGTAGGGTTTAAATTCCCAGAGTTCGATGCCACTTTTCAATAATTGCTGACGATATTGCTGATAATAGGCATGCACCGCAGCCACATCATTGGCCTGAAAAGAGTTGGTCAGGATTCTGATTTTCACGCCTTGTTGCGCACGACGAGTTAAATAGTCAGCGCCTTTTTGCGTGGGAATAAAATACGAGGACACCAGTTCCAGATGTTTTTTTGGCTCACCCATCAGTTCGAGCATATGGGTATAAATATAATCGCCATTTTTGGCATGGGGACGTGCTTTTGCGGGACTATCCGCAACAAAATAAGCCGGCGCCCAGTGAATGGGTTGTTTTTTTAAGTGTTGTTCGACTTGTTTCTCGGCAATGCCTACCCGGCGTTTGAGTTCAGTTTCGTCAACATCTTCTCGTTCAAATTCAGTTCTGAGCCTTTTGAGCATTTCAGGATGGCCGGCATCATTCAGCACCTGTCGTACATCATAACTCAGATCATCATTCCAGAAGTTAATAAAGGTCTGATTGGCATCTGTTACGCTTTGCCCTGCGAAGAATATATCCACATCGGTGAACTGAAAATCTTCACTGGCATCAAAATATTCACTACTGATATTGCGGCCGCCGGTCACGGCTGCAGTTCCGTCCGCAATGATTAATTTATTGTGCATGCGATGATTGACCTTTTTCATCCGGAAGCCATAATCCAGCGCACGTAAATGACGAAATTTATAGGGATTAAAAATCCGGACTTCGAAATTTGGATGCTGGCTTAGAGCAAGAAGCTTGTCATCAAGCTGGGTGCCATTTTGATCGTCAATCTGGACCCTCACTTTGACACCACGATCGGCGGCTTTGAGTAATTGGGATAAGATCATATTGCCAATATAATCATCCTTCCAGATATAATATTGCAGATCCAGATGATATTTGGCCTTATTAATCAGGTGCAGGCGTGCTGCCATACTCATAAAGCCATCATAGAGCGGCAAGAAAGCCGTTTTACCGCTATTGATCTGTTGTTTTGAAAGTTGATTGTCGATCCAGTGCGCAGGTCGAACCGGCGTGATTTTCGCTTCTTCAGCAGTGTTGGGAGCCAGTTCACAGCCAGAAAGCATGATGCTAAAAGTAAAAATGCTCAAACATACAAAGGGCGAAGGTTTAGTCATTGATGTTCCATTAATTATAGGATCTTTTATTCCTTATCTGGTGATGTTAATAGTTGAATCTCCGAATAGAAAGAGGTTACTGTTAGTCATCTGTAAATCAG
>DFCG01000142.1:34414-34797 GCA_002367455.1 Acinetobacter sp. UBA3060
TCTCTGGCAAAAATTAATCCTGAAGCCAACCATGAGCATGTTTGCCTGCTGGGCTGTGGTGTGACTACCGGTATTGGTGCGGTGCATAATACGGCGAAAGTTCAGGAAGGTGACAGTGTTGCGGTATTTGGTTTAGGTGGTATTGGTCTTGCTGTGGTATAAGGCGCACGTCAGGCTAAAGCTGGCCGCATCATTGTGATTGATACCAATCCGGATAAGTTTGAACTGGCGAAACAGTTTGGTGCGACAGATTTCCTGAATCCAAAAGACTATGATCAGCCGATCCAGCAAGTGATTGTTGAAATGACCGGTTGGGGTGTAGATCATTCATTCGAATGTATCGGTAATGTAGATGTGATGCGTTCAGCACTAGAATGTGCGCA
>DFCG01000118.1:0-6686 GCA_002367455.1 Acinetobacter sp. UBA3060
TCAGACATAGTGATCAGCATCCATATTTTATATCCAGTCCATGGTGATAAAAACCATCATAAACCAGACATTTTTATTGGTGAGAATATAGACACTTTAAATGGGTTCTAACATTCTAATTTCGTATCATCGCCATTATGTTAAATGGCTTTAATTTTGCTTAGCCCTATATTCATTAAATGCTAGAAGCATTCCCTCTTTTTGTTCTGCGGAGGCATCTGGAAATGAATAAAATCTTTCATAATCTTTTCTAAATTGGCTGCTTTCAATTCTTTTAGCTAAGTCATCAATAAAACCTTTTCCTTGAGTCTGATATTGCTGAATCGTTTGTTTATCTAGGCAGATAGTTTTCGCCCAAGAAACTGCACTCATATTTATACAAACATTGAGGTATATATTTTCGCTATCCTCATATAGTTCCCAAAAATAAGGCTCTATTTCTATAAGTTGCATTTCACTAGTATTTCCAAACTTTTAATTATTTCTAGAATTAACATAATACACGTTATACGAAATTCTTTTGATTTCCTTTTTAAATTATAACTTTATTGTATATAGACAAGCCCACTCATTAGCGATTGGGCTTTTTAGTTGATATTTCACGTTCCACGCTTCATTTTGGTACAACTTTGAATGATTTTATTAAATTAAGCTGATCAATTTCTATTTTGGATTAGCTTTGCTTAGCCAAAAATTTCTCAATGGCTACCTGTGCAATCTCCGCATCTTCAAACGACTTCACACCCGACACACCCATCGCACCGACGAGCTGGCCTTGATACAGAATCGGTTCACCACCTTCCAACATTCCTGAGAAAGTTTCCATGGTCAGAAAACCCATCTGTCCGCCTTTGATAATATCCTCAAACAGTTTGGAGGGATGGCGACTCATAGCTGAACATTTAGCCTTTTCGACGGCCAGATTTGCAGTCATCGGTGCTGCACCATCCATACGCTTCATCGCAAGCAAATTACCCGTTTCATCTACGACTGCAATACTGACATTAAAACTGTTCTGAATGGCATATTGATGGGCTTGATCTAATAAAAATTCCGCATCGCTTAAAGTCAAATAATGTTTGGTTTGCATGAAAATGATCTCTAATTTTAAATGTAATTCCCCCTAAGCCTGAGCCATATATAGCGCAAGAATACTGGAGGAAGTCTTTAAATTTTCATTTCTATTCGATAGATGAAAGCCCTCTCCTTTAAGGAGATGGTTTGGGAGAGGTATTACGCTTTCATCTCAGCAAAAGTTTCTTTAGCCGCTTGAATCGTGTAAGCAATATCTTCATCACTATGCGCAGCAGAAATAAATCCTGCTTCAAAAGCAGATGGTGCAAGGTTTACGCCACGATTTAACATACCATGGAAGAATTTACGGAACGCATCGACATCGCATTTCAGCATAGAGTCGAAGCTAGTAATATCTTCCTGATCGGTAAAGTAAAGACCAAACATACCGCCCACTTGTTGGGTCTTGAATGGAATGCCTGCTTCATCAGCAGCAGTTTGTAAACCGGCGAGCAATTTTTCGAGTTGTGCGGTTAATTTTTCATAAAAACCTTCGGTACGTAAATGCTTGAACATCTCGATACCGGCACGCATTGCCAGTGGATTACCCGACAATGTACCTGCTTGGTATACCTTACCCAGTGGTGCAATACATTCCATCACTTCACGCTTACCACCAAAAGCGCCCACTGGCAGACCTGCACCAATGATTTTACCTAAAGTGGTTAAATCCGGAGTAACGCCATAATGTGCTTGCGCACCACCCAAACCGACACGGAAACCGGTCATTACTTCATCAATGATAAACACTGAACCATGTTCATCACAGACATCACGAATCGCTTGCAGGAAACCGTCAATTGGTTTCACCAAGTTCATGTTGCCTGCGACTGGCTCAACAATCACGCCGGCAATTTCCGAACCAAATTTGGCAAAGCATTCTTTTAAAGTCGCGATGTCGTTATATGGAAGTGTCAGCGTATGTTTTGCAAAATCCGCTGGCACGCCTGCCGACGTCGCTTCCCCTTCACCACTGGTCAATAAACCTGAACCAGCTTTTACCAATAATGAATCCGAATGACCGTGATAACAGCCTTCAAATTTTACAATCTTGTCACGGCCAGTATAACCACGCGCTAAACGAATCGCGGTCATGGTCGCTTCTGTACCTGAGTTGGTCATACGAACCAGCTCAATCGATGGCATGATCTCGCAGATAATGTCTGCCAGTGTGGTTTCATGAACTGTGGGCGCACCAAAGCTCAAACCGTCTACTGCGGCATCCTGAACCGCTTTAATAATCGCTGGATGCGCATGACCCAAAATCATCGGCCCCCATGAACCTACATAGTCCACATAACGTTTACCATCGACATCATAAAGATACGCACCTTGGGCTTTTTCGATAAAGACCGGCGTCCCACCGACACTATTAAATGCGCGTACAGGTGAATTGACGCCACCCGGGATATGTTTATTGGCTTGTTTGAACAATTGTTCTTGCTTTGGAGATAAGCTCATGAAGGCACTCGACTCAAAATTAAATCAATCAAAAAATTTTATGCTGTAGCTTGAAAAAGCGCAGACCATTCATCTAAACGTTCAGGAATGGCATTCATAGGAAGTCCCAATATATCACTAATCACCGCGCAATAATCCGCACCTGACTCAATGACATCCTTTGAATTTTCAACCGTTAAACCACCAATGGCACAGAGAGGCACGTTCAATTTTTCTTTGGCCAGTTTTAAGGTTTCAAGACCAATATTACCCGCTTCAGGTTTACTATCAGTCGCATAAATTGCTCCAAATGCCACATAATTCGCACCATCGGCAATGGCCTGTTTAGCCAGCTCAAGTGAGTTATTACAGCTACGGCCAATCAACACGCCTTTAGGCAAACGCGCAACAGCGTCGACAATCGAACCATCATCCTGGCCTAAATGCACACCCACGCCGTATTTAACCGCCATTTCCAGATCATCGTTAATCACGAAAGGTACGCCATATTCAGCACACATGGCTTTCATGTACTCGATTTCGTAAATTTGATCTTCTTTCGCCACTTTTTTACGGCGATATTGCAAGACCGCAACACCACCATTGGCCATTGCACCTTCCAACTTCGCCAATAAAAGCTCTAATGGATCATCATTGGTAATTAAATATAAACCGCGCATCTTGCTCGCCACTTGCTAGGATGGCTCTATTATAGGCATAACTCGGTTTAATTGCCGCCATCTTGCTGTTTCTGAGACCAGGTAGCAACAGATTTGCAGTTTTTTAGCACAATTTATCAATTAAATCGTAAATATCACCATTTTCAGGGATATACGGACTTTCAAATCTGCGTTTTAATGGCCTTATAACAATAATTATAACGTGTTAATGCTTACGCCCTCCGACAAACGCTTTTAGGATTTTGCAGATAACTTGGTGGAGAAGTTGCAAAATTCTAAGAGCGATTTTTTTGTCTTTTTTTCGCCTGGCTCAAGCGTACTCAAATTAATTAATATTAAAAATACCCATTTTCAGGGATAGCCCAATCGGCACGAAGCGTCTTAAATAGCCTTAGACACAGAAAATAAACAGAAAAATAAATACCTGTGTTTGTAATACCCGATCCTTTCTGGTTTTGAGTCATTCGTTTGTGGGGAAACGTTTCAAAGCCAGAAAGGATCTTTTACTTTCAGCACAAATCCACATGAATTCTTCTATGAATATTTACACAATAGCATGAGCAAAATCTTGAACATTTATTGGTAGCAAACAGGCATAAAAAAAGCCCGGAGAAGGTCGCTCCAGGCTTGGAAAACTGATGTATTAATTAAAATATAATGGTTGATCAAAAAACCTAATCTGCAATACCATAATTATTAGAATAATAATTCTAGACTTGCAAGGCTTTTATCGAAATTTCATGCTTTAAGTGGGCACATTCCGATAAAAGTCATTCTGGCTTAACTGGAAATTTTATCGTATTTAAGGTCGATCAGACTGATATTACCACGCAGGACATCGGCAAACATGCGCCAGTCCGAGATAAAGCTATATACAGGCTGTTTGAAGCTGGCTGGTTTATTGCGCTCAAAGATAAAATGACCGACCCAGGCACAGGCATAGCCCGAGAGTAAACCATATGCAAAATATCGCGGCTTGCCTTGACGAATGGCTTTGGCAAAACAGTATAAACCGATGCTACTGCCGGCCACGTGCAGACGGCGGCTAATAATATGCCGATGCTCAGTCAAATAGAAGCGATAAAATTCATGATAGTTCTTAATCGGCATCTGGGGCTGAACCATCACCTCATTCTTACTTTCTGGTTGTACTTGTACATTCATCTGTCATCATCCTGACGTTTTTTGTTTTACCTTAGCGTATATTTTAGCCAAATAACAGCCTTTTGATGCGCGCTTCAATGCATCTTGCACATCCCCGTGAAGGCCTGAATCCGATCGTTTTAGCCTAAAATGAACCGATGAAATCTAAGTTTCAAACTTCTGTTTAAGCTTTTTATGCTCAGTCAAGTCTTACATGCATTTTGATTTTGGTTACAATCTGCTGCGCACAAATCTAAAAATATAATTGCGGCTGCTGTCCGCCTCATTTTAAAACCTTATTCAAGNNCTGCTCAAGGCACTTGATCCGAAAAAGTCTCAACAGATCCAGCTTCAAGCCAAATATTATGATACTGCCGACCGCCAACTGGCCCGGCATGGGGTGGCACTGCGTCAGCGTCTGGAAGGTACACGTTGGGTGCAAACGCTAAAAGCGGCCGGAAAAAGCCATATCGAACGCTTTGAACATAATCATGATCTAGGGGAATTAACCGCATCTCCTGAACTGGATTTAGATATTTATAAGGAATTTCCAGAAGCCGGGGCAATTCTCAGCAATGCACTCGGCAATCAGTTCGATCAGCTACAACTCCAGTTTGAAACCGATATTGCCCGTACGTTAAGAGTGATTGACTATGAAGATACCCAGATCGAAGTCAGCCTGGATATTGGACAGATCCGCACACATGATGCCGAGCAAGAAGTACATGAAGTCGAGTTCGAGCTTAAAAATGGTTCAATTCAACATCTACTGGCGTTTAGTTTTGAATGGGTCAAGAAATACCAGCTCTGGCTCGATGTACGCAGCAAGGCTGAAATAGGCAATCTATTGGCCACTTCACAGCGCGTCAGTCCTGCGATCCTTAGCAAAGAATTTCAGATCAGCAAAAAAGACAGCGCCAGTAAAACCATGTACAGTCTGATTGCACAGCAGATGCAGCATTTATTGCCGAATATCGCGGCGATTGCAGCTCAGGTTGCAGAGCAGGAACATATTGATCAGGCACGACTGGCACTGGATCACTTATATCTGACCTTGCTGCTCTTCAAAGACTGGCATCCACAGCTTTCGGACAAATGGGCACATCAACTGGCGGCCTTTAAGCAGCAATTTGAACATTTGCAACATTTACAGCATATGCAAAACAGCTTGGCCGGCTTCCTGCAAAATCCCACCACGGCAGAAAACCTGAGCAAAGATATTCTGTATGCGCAGGAGAAACTCGGTAATCTGGTCAAATCTACCCAGAATGTGCATCATTATCTGGAATTACTGATGTTCAGTTTAAATGAAAATGAGCATGCCTCGCTGGACTTGAAAACTGCTGCTCAAACTACCTTGCAACAGCAATATAAAGCTTTGCAGGAACAAATGAACCAGACCGATATCACTGATTTTGAAAGTCTGGATCAATTGTCGGGCCGGATTCAGGAGCTCAAATTCAGCTTTCCGATTTTAACCACGATCTATGATGTCAAAAATTTGCAGAAATACAGCAAAGCGCTGAACGATGCTCAACTGGCAGCCAGTGAATATCAAACTTTGGCCTCTTCTGCAGTTTATATTCAGCAGACCGAGCTGGAAGCAAGTGACTGGTTTGTGCTGGGCTGGCTGACCGCCAAGCAGGAAGTCTATGCGCAGAAACTGCTTGAAGCGACCGAACAGTTCTTGGTCAGTCGTAAATTCCTGAAATAAACATATTGAAATAAANNTTTTTGTTGCAGAAGCACATCACACCCCTGCCGATCTTTGGGCTATATTAATCTATAAAACCCACATCGCGGAGGAATGACCCGATGGCAGAAATAGAACTCAAATTCCAGATTCCGCCACAGTCTCGTGTACAATTTGAACAGGACATTCAGAAACTTCAGCCGACTCGGCATCGTCTGTGTGCACGCTACTTTGATACTGAAGCGCAACAATTACAACAACATCAGATTGCCCTGCGGCAACGTCTGGAAGACCAGCAATGGATTCAAACCCTGAAAGCAGCGACTGAACAACAATTTGAACGTTTTGAACTTGAGCATGAATTAAAAAGTCCTCCGGAACATTGTGATTTTCAGTTATATCGCAAACATAAACCGGCGAAAAAAATCCTAAAACAGGCGCTCGGTGATTTAGAGACACCACTCATTTTACAATTTGAAACTGATGTCGTACGCTATGTCCTGACAGAAAGTCATCTGGACAGTCAGATTGAAATTGCCTTTGATGTCGGAGAAATTCGACACAATGATCAAGCCATCGATATTTATGAAGTCGAATTTGAGCTTAAATCCGGCCAGCTGAGTGAATTGATTGATTTCATTCAGCCCTGGGTTCAG
>DFCG01000130.1:0-11426 GCA_002367455.1 Acinetobacter sp. UBA3060
ATCACACTTAACCAGCCGACAATACGCCATTTCTGTGACGCATCCGCTTCACGGGTCAGCGTCGAAAGCGCCTGTAATGGCGTTGTTTTAGAGCGCTTGGCCAAAGCAATTTCCAAGTAGCAGACTGGAAGCGCCAGAATCAGCATGGTGGCCAACCAGAGCATCCAGAAATCCAGCTGACGATCAATCTGGATACCGGTTATCGGTGCGAGCGTCGCGATGATAATAAACGATAAACAGAAAGCCATCAGCGGCGATAACCATTTTGACATAGCATTGTCCTGCATGATGCATTCCTATAAAAATCTAGCGCTATTTTGCCTTGTGAAGCGGTGAAAATCAAAAACAAAAAGCAAACCACCATGACAGTGATTTGCTGCGCAAAAATTATAATTAGATTTTAATTTTTGTTATCTCGTTACGTCTTTTATTATGAGAAGAAACGAGCGAACCAGTTTTTACCTGTTTTCTTTTCTTTTTCCTTGATGATACCCATCATATTTTCTTTTACGGCACCGACATAATCGGCGTCATCGTGCTGAATATGGTTAATCAGCCATTTCGATAATACTTCGTGCAGCTCTGATTCAATTGACTGTCCCAGTTCAAAACGGTCACGATAAGACTCGATTTTTTTAATAAACAGGTCATGCACACGTTTATGCGGCACCCGATATTTATAGCCGGCTTCTTCCTGAAGAGATTCCTCAAAGGTGAAATGCGACTGGGTATAATCAATAATATTATCAAGAATCTGTTTAATACGGGCACGCTCGGTATTGGCATCAATTTCGTTGATATAATCGAGAATTCGTTTGTGCTGATCGTCAATCACATCGATACCAGTATTATAATCTGGAACCCATTTCATTTTCATTACGACCACCTATAAATATTAAGGACTTATAACGTGAAAATGAGCATATAGCGTATTGATTCAAATAAAAATGAAGCAAATTAGTCGGCTTTCCGCCTAAATCCGGCTTTTTCATTTTAAGTTTCTGTTATATATAATTAAAAATAATTTATCCTGAGTAAAAGGCTAAGATATTAATTAACCAAAATCCGCAATAAACCTTTATTTATTCTTAGATTTTTTCTTATTTTTTAAATATAAAAAAACGGAGTTTAAACTCCGTCTTTAATCGCATTTCAATATTGATCAGCTCGCGTGACGCGTTTTAAGGAAGGATCAAGACGTTCACGTTCCAGACGTTCAACATGCGTCAACTGAGAACGTACTTTCGCCCCATGCTGAAACAGGATCATTTCACCGGGCTGGAAGGCAGTCCATTCTTCATTCTGGGTCAATGGTTCAGTGGTAATCACTGCGACGCGATCTTCAGGGGTCGTGACCTGACTAAAGTCCACTTCGACATCAATATCAATCAGCTGAGCCGGTCTAAACGGGTATTCACGTACCAGCCAGTGGAGTTTAGTAATCGCATAGCTAAACAGGGCCTGACCATTCGACAGGCAGAAATTAAAGGTGCCATGCTCCGCGATTGCAGGTGAAATTTCAGCTAGAAGATCGAAAACCTGATCCAGTTTCGGCTCATGATAGCCAAAGCGTTTCACCAGTTGATCCAGCAGGTAACAGAAGGCACGCTCACTGTCGGTATTTCCGACTGGGGTAAAGCGCCCTGACAGTTCAGGAAAATAATCATATAAATCGCCATTATGGGCAAAAATCCATTGCCGCCCCCAAAGTTCACGGCTAAAAGGATGCGAGTTTTCCAGATTAATTTTGCCTTGGGTCGCTTTACGGATATGGGCAATCACATTGCGTGATTTGATTGGATAATTACGTACCAGCTCGGCAATCGGTGATTCAATCGCGGACTGGTTATCGACGAACAGACGGCAGGCTTTATCTTCAAAGAAAGCAATCCCGAAACCATCCGCATGATCAGAGGTAATGCCCGCCCGCTGGGAAAACCCGCGAAAAGAAAAAGTAATATCCGTCGGGGTGGCACAATTCATTCCGAGCAGTTGGCACATGGTCTGGTTTCAGCTCTCTATTTACTTAGAAGCTTATTGTGCATGACTGTCCCAGTCATTTCAAATAGGTGGCTATAAGAAATCCAAATAAAAAAGAGTCTCTATTGAGACTCTTTTTCGCAAAAATTGGCTTAAGAACGATGCGGATTGGCACGATTGGTAATGAGGGTGCCCACACCATGATCAGTGAAAATTTCCAGTAAGCTGGCATGCGGTACACGACCATCCACGATATGCGCACTCACGACACCGCCTTTTACCGCATCCAGAGCACAACCAACCTTTGGAATCATACCACCATAAATCACACCAGTTTCGATCAGACGATCGACTTCTTGAGTGGTTAAGCCAGTCAGCAGATTTTTATTTTCATCCAAGACACCTGTGATATTGGTGAGCAAAATCAGTTTTTCTGCACCTAAGGCTTCAGCGACTTTACCAGCGACCAGATCGGCATTGATATTATAGGTATTGCCTTCTTCATCGACACCTAGCGGGGCAATGACTGGAATAAAGTCACTATTGGTAAACATTTCCAGAACATCGGTTTTCACGCCAACGACTTCACCGACCAGACCCAAATCAATTTGCTCAACTGAACCATCTTCAGCCACTTTTTCCATCAGGAGTTTTTGCGCACGAATCAGGTTGCCGTCTTTACCGGTAAGACCAATCGCACGGCCACCATGCTGGTTGATCAGGTTCACAATAGATTTGTTAACGCTACCACCGAGTACCATCTCGACCACTTCCATGGTCGCAGGATCAGTCACGCGCATGCCATCAATACGGTCAGATTCACGGCCCAGCTGTTTCAGCATGGAATCGACTTGCGGACCACCACCATGTACCACGATCGGATTAATACCGACGGTTTTTAATAATACGATATCACGTGCAAATGAACTTTCCAGTTCTGGATCAGTCATCGCGTTACCGCCATATTTTACCACCAGGGTTTTACCCGCAAAGCGTTGAATATACGGCAAAGCTTCTGTCAAAATCTGTGCTTTGTCGATGCCTGTTTGTTGATTTGGCATTCGCCTCTCCTTATTGAGCATCTAAAATGTCTTGAGCGATCTCTGGATAACGGTCACGCAACATGGCTACAAACAGATGACGAATTTCATTCAAACCTTGAGCATTATTGGCATCAAAGCGCACCGTGAAATACTCACCTGTATTGGATGCTCGAATGATGCCAAAACCATCCTCAAAATCAAGACGTATCCCATCAATTTTACTGATTTGCGCATGAATTCTTGCGGATTGCTGTTCAACGAAGTTTAAAAGCTCAACAGGACGTACTTGACGCGTTGAAATATAAAGATCTTCAGTACCATGTCGTTTTGGATAAGCCGCCAAGGCCTGCGCGAGAGTTTGCCCCGTTTGGTCGAGATATTCCATGACTCTGAGCGCTGCATAGAGGCCATCATCATAGCCCCAGCCGCGACCATCATTAAAGACATAATGTCCGGCATATTCCCCACCAAAAATCGCCTGATGCTGAGAGTGGTTCAGATAAGTTCTGAGAAATGAACTGCCGGTACGAATCATCACCGGTTCCCCGCCCAGACGTTGCACTGTATCGCGAACCAGAGTTGAACATTTCACATCATAAACAAATTGGCGTGGTGCTGAATCGCTTAGGCAAATTTCGGCAAACAGACATAATAACTGATCGGCTGTGATAATCTGACCCTGTTCATCAACCAAAACCAAGCGATCGCCATCACCGTCCAAGGCAATACCGAGATCAGCCTGCTGTTGCATGACGGTTTGACGTAAAGTCTCAAGATGTTTGTCTTGCGAAGGATCCGGCGCATGATCCGGAAAATGTCCATTCGCCTCACAACGTAAAGCAATCACTTCACAGCCCATTTTTCTGAGTACCAAGTCAGCACAACGTCCGGCTGAGCCATGCAGACCATCCAGAATCACTTTAAATGAGCGCTTTAATTGAATATCTTCTAATATTCCCTGCTGATACTGCAGGCAAAACTCTGGAATAATCTGATGCGGCAGTTCAGCTAAAGTAATTAGCTGGCTATCGCAATGTGACTTTGCCAGTTGGGCCACCTGTTGAATCATCTCAGGACAAGGTGGTTCACCATCAATAATCCATTTAATNNCCTACAATAGTGGCTTCCAGCGAATAATCTTTAAAAATACGGGCAATCGTGTCGGCAAAAGCCGGACTACTGATGCGTGCATCATAACCAATGGCGACACGTGTCTGTCCCGCAGTCTGATACTGCTGGGCTAAACCGTGGGCAATTGCATCAATGATCCCGGCACCTAATAGACTGACTTTACCGCGTATGTCATAGGCACGAAAGATATGCATGGGGAATGGATGATTCATAGATCCCATAAAAATGTCTTTTCACTATTCATTAAAATAAGGAGATTTAAAATGATGATTTCATCATAATGACTTTAAACATTTGTTTTTGTTTTAAGACCCGCTATTTTTAAACGATTTCAATGTAACAATCAATTATAAAAATATAATCTACAACTTTAGAATTATAGGATTCTTGTAATTAAACAATGATTATTTAATTATATTTATTTTGAGTTTCATCTGATTAGATATTTGATCACTACATCAATTTTAGATTTAAATAATTCTACTTGGCCGAAAAATAAGGTTTTATTTTTTAAATATATTTCAACCCACTCATTTTTTTTAATATTTAATCTAATCAACTAAAAATGGCTTACATCCAGTTAATGAATGTAAACCATGATTAAAACTTAGTTTTTACCCGTATGACCAAAACCGCCAGCACCGCGTTCAGTCGCTTCGAATTCATTCACCAGATCGAATTCAGCTTGTACCACAGGAACCAACACATACTGCGCCAAACGTTCACCTGGCTCTAAGCTGAATGCAGTCTGACTACGGTTCCAAACGGATACCATCAATTCACCCTGATAATCAGAATCAATTAAACCTACCAGGTTACCCAACACGATCCCATGTTTATGGCCCAAACCCGAACGTGGCAAGATCAGACCAGCAAATGCAGGATCTTCAATATAGATTGCTAAACCAGTTTTTACCAAAACCGTTTGGCCTGGTTCAATGATTGTGGTTTCTGCAACACACGCACGCAAATCCAGCCCCGCTGAACCTGTCGTAGCATAAGTCGGTAATGGCCATTCCTGACCAAGACGCGAGTCAAGGACTTTCACCTGAACTTTCATGTATTCATTCCTGTTGTTTCATTTAAAATAAGTGACAGCGCTGCACCTTATCGTTTGATGAGGTTACGCAAATTATCAAGATAATGTTGGGCTTGTAATTTCGGATCGATGTTGCTTGCCAGCTTTTTCTTACGACCTAACCATTCCAGCTCATCTTCTGGTAATTCATCCAGGAAACGGCTTGGGGTCATTTGCTTCATCTGCCCGCCCGCCTTGCGCTGTTCTGCCAAAGTAATGGTCAAGCCCTGACGTGCACGGGTAATACCCACATACATCAGACGGCGTTCCTCTTCGACCGTTTCTGCAGCGATCGAGTTTTTATGTGGCAGAATTTCTTCTTCCAGCCCGATCAGATAGACATAAGGAAATTCCAGACCTTTAGACGCATGCAAAGTCAATAAATTGACTTTATCGGTGTCCTCTTCTTCCTGCTGCTGCTCGAGCATGTCCAGCAGCACCATTTTACGAATCACACTTTCAATATTTTTTTCATCAACATCTTCAGCGCGGTTAATCAGGCTTTGAATGCTGCTATAGAGCACTTCGATATTGTCGAGCTTGGTCTTTTCCTGCGCTGGTGTGGCTGCAGTTTCCTTGATGTAATCGATATAACCGGCTTCAATCATCATCTGGCGGATAATTGGCACTGGTTCATCATCATCCAGTAAATTGCGGGTAAAACCCTCAATAAAATCGGCAAACTCAGCCAATTGAGTCGTGGCCTTTTTCGGAATCGCCATGGTCAGACGCTGATCCGCAGCCGCAGCAAGAAGCGACAGATTATTTTCCTGAGCAAATAGACCGAGCTTTTCCAGCGTTACCGGACCAATTGCCCGTTTTGGCGTATTGATAATTCGTAAAAATGCACTGTCATCTTCAGGGTTAATGATCAAGCGTAAATAGCTCATCATGTCCTTGATTTCGGCACGTGCGAAGAAGGACTGTCCGCCAGATAATTTATAAGGAATCTGCATCTGGCGCAGATGGGTTTCTAAAATACGCGCCTGGAAATTGCCGCGGTACAACACCGCATAATCTTTCCAGCTTTTACCGTTCATCAATTTATGCGTGATCAGGTCTTTAACCACGCGTTCTGCTTCATCATCATCATTGCGGCAGGTAATCACACGGATCACTTCACCATGGCCTTTGTCCGACCAGAGTTTTTTATCAAAAATATGCGGATTATTACCAATCACGGTGTTGGCTGCTTTGAGAATACGACTGGTCGAACGATAATTCTGTTCCAGTTTGATCACTTTCAGATTAGGAAAATCCTGCTGCAACAAAGCCATATTTTCCGGTTTAGCCCCACGCCAGGCATAAATCGACTGATCATCATCGCCTACGGCGGTGAACTGTCCCATCACACCAACCAGTAATTTCACCAGAATATACTGTGCTGTGTTGGTATCCTGATATTCATCCACCAGCAAATAACGTACCCGGTTTTGCCATTTGTCACGAACTTCGGCATTTTCCTGCAGCAAGCGCGTTGGCATCACAATCAGGTCATCAAAATCCACGGCGTTATAGGCACGCAAATTACGTTCATATAATTGATATAAATGCGCAAACTGCACATCTTCGGCAGTTTCACAGGTAGTATGTGCCTGCTCGGGTGGAATCAGATCATTTTTCCAGTCCGAGATCATTTTCATGGCTTTGGCAATCAGTTCTTTGCTTTCTGCACCGGATAAATTGTCACGCTGCATCAGATCCATCAGAATGCGTTTACAGTCGTCAGCATCCAGAATCGAGAAATTATTTTTCAGTGGAGTATGTTTCAACTCCAGGCGCAGCATATTCAGGCCAAAAGTATGGAAGGTCGAAACTGAAACGCCTTTACTTTCTTCACGCGTCAACAATTTGCTGACACGCTCTTTCATCTCACGTGCTGCTTTGTTGGTAAAGGTCATTGCGGTAATACGATGTGCGGGAATCCCGCAATGCTTGACTAAATACGCGATTTTTCGCGTGATCACTGAAGTCTTGCCTGAACCCGCTCCTGCAAGTACTAACAAGGGTCCTTGAGTGTATTTCATGGCTTCAAGTTGCTTGTCATTTAACTGACTGGCGAGTGACATATGGCTTCCTCTTCTAGATTCGGCTCCGATTATAGTCATCTCTGCGTCAGTTGCCTAATTTAAAATACGATTAATCAGATCAATATTCAGATATAAAAAAACCACCCGAAGGTGGTTTTTTCTTAAGCGTTCAAGAATTATTGAACTGCATATACCGCGATTTCTACACGACGGTTTTGCTCTTTACCTGCGGCAGTTGTATTGTCTGCAATTGGGTTCGCTGAACCTAAACCTTGAGCATTAATACGTGTACGTGAAACACCTTGGCCTGCCAAGTAAGTCGCTACAGAGTTTGCGCGTGCTTGAGACAATGGCAAGTTAATTGAGTCATTACCCGTGCTGTCTGTATAACCAGTTACAAGAATACCGCTCTTGTTATCTTCAGTTAATACTTGCGCTACTTTGTTCAAAGTGCCATAAAAGTTTGGTTTGATATTTGACTTGTTCGTGTCAAATGTAATGCTGCCCGGCATCACAAGGTTAATCGAACCATCTGCATTACGGTTAACGTCTACGCCAGTACCTGCTGTTGCTTGACGTAATTTTTTCTCTTTATTATCAAGATAAATACCTGCTGCGCCACCTACAACAGCACCAATTGCTGCTGCACGGTTGTTTTGACGGCTAGTATTTGCATTACTTTTAGAAACGCCGTAGCCAGCCGCAGCACCAATTAAAGTACCTAGAGCCGCTTTATCATATTCCACACCACCGATGTTACTGCCAGTTGATTGACAACCTGTAAGTGCTACGGCCCCTGCTACAGCTGCTGAAATTACTAGTGCACGCATCGCATGACTCCTTGTTGTATGCTTTGTTGTATAAGCGAGATAATGATTTAAATTGAATGGTGTAACCATTGAATTTTTGTTAATAATAAATCGTTTAGTAATATTTTGTAATGTTTATATGTAACTAAATCAAAGTAGTTCATCACAATATCTTCATAGTTTCCTGTTCAGGCTTTTTTATTTGCCTAACTGTCTCTATATTACTCAAAATATGAAAAAATTTAAGCGATTAATCTGTGGGGACTGTTTGGATATGTCATCAAATAGCAATAAGCAACCGACTTTAAAAAAACTGGCACGTGGCCTGACGGTCACTTCAGTCATGACTGGCAGTACTTTTTTTCATGGCCCCCCGGTGCTGGCCTTGGGTTTAACCAAAATTTTTAAAAAATCCGCAAAAGTGGATGAAACCAATATCAAGATTACCAACAGCTGGTTAGGGGTCAATAACTGGCTGATTGAGCATGTGCTGAAAAACACGCAATGGCAAATCAGCGTAGATGAATCACTGGATTTGAATATGCAGGGCCGTTATTTGATGACCTGTAATCATCAAAGCTGGGTCGATACCACCGTCAACCAGTACTTCGGTCTGACCCGTATGCCCCTGACGCGTTTCTTTACCAAATGGGAACTTATTTTTATTCCTTTTGTTGGACAGGCCTTTAAAATTTTGGGCTTCCCGATGATGAAGCGGCATAGCAAGGAACAGATTGCCAAAAATCCTGCACTGAAATACCGGGATATGGAAGAAGCACGCAAATCTTGTGAACAGCTGATCAGTCAGCCTTTTACCCTGTTAAATTATCTGGAAGGCACCCGCTTTACCCAGGAAAAGCATGATCAGCAGCAGTCTTCCTACACACATTTACTGAAACCTAAAGCCGGTGGTCTGGCATTGGCGCTCAGTATTCTCGGCGATAAAATTGATGCGCTGGTCGACATGACCATTGTTTATCCTGACGGTATTCCGGGCTATGGTGAATTTTGGTTAGGTGAAGTGCCACGTATTGCGGTAAATTTAAGAAAAATTGATATTCCNNAACGCCATTTTAATGAGCGATTTTGGGCAGTGGTTGTTTGACTTCATTCGTTTACCGGAAATCTTGCAGTTTTATAAAAGTGATTTACGCCCTTGGGTGATCATTACCGAGGGCTGGTTTACCACCTTCTTGGTCTGTGAATTACTGGCACGCTGGGTCATCGCGATTGTCCTGCGTCATCATCGACGCTGGTGGTTCTTCCCTTTTGTGCACTGGTATGAAATTTTATCCATTATCCCTCAGCTACGTTTCCTGCGCCTGCTGCGTGCGGTCGCGATTGGCTACAACCTGCATAGCCATGGTTATAAAGTAATTCCCAATCGCTGGTATCGCCAAGGCAACTTTTATTACAACATGCTGATGGAAGAGCTTTCTAGTCGGGTGGTACTGACCGTACTGGACGGCATCAAGCGTGAACTGACCACAAGTACATCACATAAACAGTTAATTGATGATTTAGTGGAACATCACCGTAAATTACTGGCCATTGCCTTGGCAGATATCTTGCAGGAGTCTTTGGGTAGGGAATTACAATCACAACGTTCAATGATCGCTAAAAATGTAGGGCAAGTAGTCAATCAGGCGATTGAAGATACTCCAGAACTTACTCAGCTGCTGCGTCTGATTCCAATTGTGGGCAGCCGGATTGAACAGCAAATTCAAAGTATTGGTCAACGCTTGGGCGAAAATATTACTCAGGGCCTGATTGAGCCGTTTACCCATACAGGTACAAAAGAAAATCCGACTTTTACCCTAATTTCAGATAAAATCAGCCAGATACAGATTGAACATAATCCACATATTGATAAATTGGTTGAATCGGCTGTTTTTGAAACACTTGAAGCGATCCGAAAACAGGTAAAAGTCAAACAGTGGCAACAGATTCTAGAAGAACATGAGCAAAATCAGAGCTCAATAGATAAGTAAATTTTAAAGTATAGAATCGGATCAACCCCTCCGGTTCTGTTCGCATAAAAAAATAACTGAGATCGCTAGAGAATTACTGCAATTTGTTCTAGGATTTGCACTATTTACAACATTGCTTCGACACCAAACCAGCACGTCAGAAGTATTTAAGGAAGAATTATGGCTGATATACGGATAAAAGGCAGAATGGTCAATGCGATACGCATTAGCCTAGATACCAATGATCATGATGCAATCCGCCAGCAACTTAGCCCAAAATTACAAGCAGCGTTTCCACCCGGCACTTTGGCAGTCATTGAAAGTTCAGTTGAACAGGAACTCATTGCGCTGATCCAACTATTAATCAGTCTGGATGTACAGCCTATGGCTGTTACTGAAGGCTTACTTGGAGATCAGGCGCGCGCCATTCAGTTCCCGGTACTGCCACCTGATCGACAGTTAGAAGAAATTAAAGCCACCAAAGAACAGGTGGTGGAAGTTAAACCAGAACCTACAGCGGTGAATGATGATCAAGCCCCTGCTGCCCCGATCGTTGCGCATATCACCTCATATCATGATGAAATCCTGCGTACCGGCCAATGTATCGTGCAGCATAATGGCGACATTATTATTAATGCCGGCATCAATAGTGGTTCAGAAGTGATTGCTTCGGGCAATATTCATGTCTATGGCAGCGCGCGTGGCCGGGTCATTGCAGGTGCGGGTGGCAATACTGCAGCACGTATTTTCTGTCATAGCCTCGAAGCAGAACTGATTTCGATTGCAGGAACCTATTGTGTGGCGGATGATATTCCACCACACGTAGTTAAAAAATCCGTGCATATTTACTTGAATGATCAACTAGAGCTTGTATTTGAAGCTCTACAATTTTAATGTATAAATAAACACCAAAAACCCCATTTTAAACAGGGGATTTGAACCATAACAGGAGTGGATTCGGTGGCGAAAATTGTTGTCGTAACGTCAGGCAAAGGTGGTGTAGGTAAAACTACAACGAGTGCATCTTTTGCAACAGGTTTAGCCCTACGCGGTCACAAAACTGTTGTTATTGATTTTGATGTAGGTTTACGTAACCTTGATTTGATTATGGGCTGTGAACGCCGTGTAGTTTATGATTTTGTGAATGTTTTAAATAACGAAGCACGATTACAACAAGCACTGATTCGCGATAAAGATATTGAAAATTTATATATTTTACCTGCATCACAAACACGTGATAAAGATGCCTTAACCGATGAAGGTGTGGCACGTGTAATGGATGAGCTTTCGCAGGAATTTGATTATATTATCTGTGATTCACCTGCCGGTATTGAGCGTGGTGCTATTTTGGCCATGTATCATGCGGATGAAGCCATCATTGTGAC
>DFCG01000130.1:11479-11678 GCA_002367455.1 Acinetobacter sp. UBA3060
CGTCATATCGAGGTAAAACCTAAGGGCTGGTTAGCACGACTATTTGGAGCGTAGACATGGCAGGATTCTGGAGTAAACTTTTTAGTGGCGAGGATAAACCATCAAGCGCACGGACTGCTAAAGACCGTTTGAAGGTGATCGTTGCATCCGAACAAGGCTTGGGTCGTCGCTTGAGCCAGGACAAAATTGACCAGATGAA
>DFCG01000036.1:0-4340 GCA_002367455.1 Acinetobacter sp. UBA3060
TAATCTCTTAATGATCTTTCTTAAAACCTCATCAGTTTTAAGCTCCAACCCAATCATTTAACGTTTCGTTTCATGCATTGCGTTGGTGTGCTGCGTATTCTATACAGTTTCAAAACGAGCGCAAGGGATTTTCTTAAAAATATCCAAAAAAACCAACCATACGTTTATTTTTTAATCTAAAAGGCTATTTTTAACACTTTTTTTGCGTTTTTCTAGCTAATTCCGCATGAAAAGTTTAAGCAAATGTTAATTTTCCAGCCCTCATCTCATAAAAAAAGATCACCCTAATGGTGATCTTTTTGATTCTTCATCAAAATATTTTAATTTGCCTGCTCAGCCAGCCAAGTCATAAATTTTTGACGCTCAGCTTTAGAAGCCTTTTGCCATAATTGAATCAGCTGCTGATCATTCTGNNCGATTTCCAAACCATGGTTTCGCTGCATCTTTAGCGCCCGTCTGCTGGACTAGGAGCTGATTTTTTGCATCATATAGCCCAATAATGGGCTGATTTTTATATTTTTGCGCTGCATCAAAATCTTTAGGCGCCTGAATGAGTGCTAAACGATAAGTTTCGCCATCTTTAAGGCTTGGTGTTTTTACCGTAACCACACCTGACTTTAAAATATCATGTGAATTGTCTGAATGCTGGAAAAATTCGTTATAGCGCACACTGATCGCATTTATACCTGCATCCAAGCTATAAGTCTGATTAGAACGCAATAGACCCGAGTTCACCTCCTGATCATTTACGGCAACAATTTTTATTTCTTCAGGTACTGTGACGGTCACTGCCGAAAAAACTGATGTGCTAAACAGAAACACTGCTGCAGTTGCCGCAATACGTAAATCCATATCCTTTACTCATTTTTGGTTGTTTATTAAAAATTAGCCGCACTATGCCGCGTCTAAATGACAATCTTATGACAAAGGCTGGAGCGATACAGCCTGTGTTCTTAGCATTTATTTGGCTAAATATACCCCATCATATTCAAATACAACTCTAAGACATAAAAAAAAGAAGCATCAAATTGCTTCTTTTTTTATGATCTAAAATCATTTATGCAAAAGTCTTAAAGCGCTCTGCATCATCCATAAAGGTTTTTTCACCTGCAGGAGCTTCAATCGAACCAAATACCAGTTGAGCGCGAAGTTTCCAGTGAGATGGAATCTCGAAAGTTTGTGCGACTTCTTCATCAATAATTGGATTGTAGTGCTGTAATGAAGCACCAATATTTCTTTCTGCCAAAGCGGTCCAGGTTGCAAACTGTGCAATAGCAGAAGAATGCTCAGACCAGACCGGGAAGTTATCGGCATAAAGTGCAAACTGCTCCTGCATCGACTTCACCACGTTCTGGTCTTCATAAAACAGTGCGGTACCATAACCTGCAGCAAAAGCATTGATCTTGCTATTGGTTGATTCAAATGCATCTGCTGAAACCAGATCACGTAAAGTTTCACGTACAATATGCCAGAAAGTATCATGTGATTGACCAAATAAAATCACCACACGCGAGGTTTGCGAGTTAAAAGATGACGGACTGTGCCTCACCGCATCTTTAATGATTTTCTCAATTTCTGCTTGATCCAGCTCTACATTTTTTCCAATTGAATAAATGCTACGGCGTTGTTTGATTTGATCTAAAAATGCCATGAATTCACCTCTATATATTTTGGTTATTAAAAAATCGATAAAGTCATACTACGTGCTTTAAGCACCCAAGACAGGTGCATTTCGATAACAATGTGTTTTATTTATAGAACAATCAGATTTAGATCTGGGTAGCGTATTTGTATCTGATTTTATCCGCAGCTTCCATGCTGTCACATATAAAGTTCTCTATAAACTTTTAATTAAATACTTTGAAACGGTGCTGATCCGGCTTTTGTAATTTTTCTTCTACTGTTTGTTCAATTGATCCAAAGCAAAGTTGGGCTCGCAACAACCAGTTCTTTTCAATTTCAAAATGCTCAGCGACCCTTTCATCAATCAGTGGATTGTAGTGCTGTAAGGATGCCCCTAAGCCAGAATCTGCCAGCGTCGTCCACACAGCAAATTGCGCCATACCGGAAGTTTGTTCCGACCATGCTGGAAAATCTTCACTATTTAATGGCATTTTCTTTTGTAATTGTTGAATCACGGCTTGATCTTCATAAAATAAGACCGTGCCATAGGCAGCAGCACATTGATTCAACTTGATTTCAATTCCTTCATAAATATGTGCCGGCATATGCTGACGCTGCACCTGTTTCACAATTTCCCAGAATTGATGATGAGAATCTGCAAATAACACCACAATGCGCGTAGTTTGAGAATCATAAGCCGAAGGACAACTCCGCACTGCTTCCTGAATGATTTCGCCAAGATAAGCCTGACTATAATGTACCCGCTTACCGAGTTGATCGATACTACGGCGCTTTTTCAATTGATCGACAAAAGTCAGTTCTAAATCATCATTCAGTTTATTTTTTCTTGAAAATTTAAAATCCTTGGTTATATCGCTTGTTAATACCTGACCAATCTTATTTAGCAATGCCATTTTCTACCCCACAACAAACAAGCCAAATCAGCTTAGAGAATCCCCTACAATTATAAGGCCTTTATTAAGATAGGCAGATTTAGTGGTGGTTTTACTGTCGGTTTTTACAACACTCAAACCAGCCAAAAACAACAAACTCCGCACTTGGCGGAGTTTGTGTGAAGCATTGCGCATTATTTATTTTTCAGTTTCAAATAATGCAGCAACAAAAGATTTGGCAGAGAATGGACGCAAGTCATCAATTTTTTCACCNNCCTTTGGCAGTACCATCAAGTTTGGTAATAGTTAAGCCCGTCAAGCCTACCGCCTCATCAAACATCTCGACCTGATTAATAGCATTCTGACCAGTACCGGCATCGACCACCAACATCACTTCATGAGGTGCAGTGGCATCAATTTTCTGCATTACACGTTTTACTTTAGTCAATTCCTGCATCAAATGACCTTTGTTATGCAAACGGCCCGCTGTGTCTGCAATCAATACATCCACACCTTTGGCACGCGCACTTTCAAAAGCATCGAAAATCACTGAAGCTGAGTCAGCACCATGACCCTGAGCAACAACCGCAATATTATTACGCTCACCCCAGATCTGGAGCTGTTCAGTTGCAGCCGCACGGAAAGTATCGCCTGCTGCCAACATGACGGTCTTGCCTTCACCTTGCAGGCGCTTTGCCAACTTGCCAATGGTAGTCGTTTTACCGACACCATTCACACCAACTACCAGAATCACATAAGGCGATTTATTCGGATCAATATGCAGCGGTTTTACCCGTGGTGCCAATAAAGCCACCAGTTCTTCCTGAAGCGCTTTATAGAGTGAATGCGAATAGATCAAATCACCACGTGCCGTACGTTCAGTCAGGTTAGCGATAATGGTCTTGGTGGCTTCCACACCGATATCGGCCACCAGAAGCTGCTCTTCGACTTCTTCTAATAATTCATCATCAATTTCTTTACCACCGATCAGGATATTTACCATCCCATCGGCAAGGTTTTTACGGGTTTTGGTTAAACCCACTTTCATACGGCTAAAGAAGCCACCTTTCGCCGCAGAATCTTCATTTTCAGTTTCTGTTTCGACAGGTGCAGAAACTACAGCTGTTTCGCTTGGCGTTTCTACGATAGGCACATTGACCGCAGGTAAGCTCGGTAATGTGACATCATCATCTCCGATATCAGCATCAATCAAAAATTTGTTTTGCCCATTAGATTGCTGTTGCATGCCGAATCCTTGAAAAGCATTGCGTTAAAAACCCAGATTCTACCATAACTTGCCTGCTTTGCAGCTAGCAATGCAAATGCTGGACAAACATACCAAAAAGCTACAGCTCTCGGTTGCTTTCAAGCACGCATTTATTAAAAATAACTCTAAATACAAACGCCTATTTCAGGAGATCTAGTGTTCATCACCTTTTTGACTATCTCCTCTTTCTCGCAAATGATCAAACAGACGCTTTATCCACTCGGTGCAGCAGTCTTGCTTAGCCTGAGTTTTAACTCGGTTCAGGCACAAACCCGAAGCGAATTGTCACGGACTACTTTTGAAACCACTTTAAGTAACGGTTTAAAAGTCATTATTCGGGAAGACCATCGTGCGCCCATGGTAATGACACAAATTTGGTACAAAGTCGGCAGTAGTGATGAATCCGGAAATATTCTGGGGGTATCCCATGCACTTGAACATATGATGTTCAAAGGCACTCATAAAGTCCCAAATGATGAATTTACCCGTCTTAGCCGGATTTATGGCGGCAGTATCAATGCGGCCACCTTTACCAATTACACCAATTATTATCAGCT
>DFCG01000036.1:4429-4887 GCA_002367455.1 Acinetobacter sp. UBA3060
GTGCCCAATCTGTACATGACCTGGAATGTAAAATCCCTTGGCACTGCCAAAAACCCCCAAGATGCTTATGCCTTGACCATTATTCGCAGTCTTTTGGACAGTGGCTTTTCTTCGCGCCTGCAAGACCGATTGGTACGTGATCGTAAAATTCTGACCTCTGTCAGCGTTTCTTATGATCCCTATAATCGCGGCGACAGCCTGTTTGGTATTTCTGCCTTACCTGCGCCGGGTATCTCTTTACAAGAGGCACAACAAGCAATTCAGGATGAAGTGGATTTACTCAAAACTACCGCCATAACCCAACAGGAAGTGGATCGTATCAGTACCCGCTTTACTTCCAATTTGATTTATAGCCAGGATGATATTGCCGGCCAGGCCAAAATGATTGGTAATCTGGAGGTCAATGGCTTGAGTTATCGCCTGATGGATGAATTACCGAAACACTTTGAAAGTGTCAG
>DFCG01000036.1:4923-19632 GCA_002367455.1 Acinetobacter sp. UBA3060
CTATCCAATATGGCAGCCAAGTTGATGCGTGAAGGAACCGACAAATATAGCGCCAATCAGGTGGCGGAAGTTTTTGACCAAACCGGAGCACAATTCAGCGTACAAGCCTATCGGGATATGTTTGTGGTTCGTCTGCGTACGCTTTCAGACCCAGAAAAACTGGAACCCGCATTGGGCATGCTGATGGAGGTTGTCAAGAATGCATCATTTAAACCGTCTAGCATCAATCTGGCTTTAAGCAATACGCAAGTGGGACAAAAACAGCTGCAGGAAAATCCAACTCGACTGATAGATATCCGTTTTTATCGTGCTCTTTATGGTCAACATCCTTATGCAGAGCCAATCACGGGCACCCAAGGCAGCACCAAGAAAATTAACGCAGAATTATTAAAAAAATTCCGTGATCAGTTTTTGGTGGCGCAAAATATGAATATTGCTATTACCGGTAAACTCAGCCCTAAACAGGCACTGGAACTGTCTGAACGAATTGCCGGCAATTTACCTCAAGGGCAAAAAGCAGAGGCATTGCCACAGCCTGAAATCCAATCTGGTTTTGAAGTAGTACATCTACCCTATAACTCGTCTCAGGCGCATGTCACTTTTGGGCATTTAGGCCCAACCCGCTTTACTGAAGATAAACTGGCTTTAGAAGTCGCCAATCGCATGTTTGGCGGTAGCGGATTTAATGCGGTACTCATGCAGGAACTTCGGGTTAAACGTGGTTTTACTTATGGCGCTTATAGTTCATTGAGCTTTAGTCAGGCACCCGGCGTATTCAGCTTTAAGTATTCCACGCGTCAGGATCAACTGCTAGATAGCATTCAGGTCGCACATCAAGCATTTATCAACTTTGTCAGTCAACCTATTGATACTCAGCGTCTGGAAGAAACCAAAGCAGGCATGTTACGTGCTTTTCCTAATAATTACAGCAGTAATGCCACCATTAATGCCCAGCTAGGCAATATGGGTTTTTATAGTGAGCAAACTGATTATTTATCCAGTTATCCAGAACGCTTGGCTAAAATCACAGCGGCAGATGTACAAAATGCAGTGCGCAAGCATTTTCATCCTGATCGCTTAACCCTNNTCCTGCTGATAAGCCTGCATCAATTTAAGATATTGCCCACGACGGATATGCTGCTGCTCTAACAAGGCGAGTGCCATATCTTGAGTTTGGGGAAGGTTTTGCTGTTTAGACAGTTGCTGAATCTGAGTCACTTGGGAAAGGCTAAGGGGACGATATAAAGCAAATGCGGCTAAAAGTAGAATGACCGCAATAATAAAAATAACCACACTGTTATAAATCTGTTCCAGTTTGATTCTGCTGAAAAATTGGCTTAGTTTTTCTGTATCTATAGACATACACTACCTCAGGTTAGAGGTAGTGTATGGTCGCAGTTACATAAGTTCAAGTCAGCGCACTGAATATTCATAAGAGATGAATCCTGCTATTTTGAGCATTAATTCATGATTCTGGTAATAATTGTTGAATACAGCACCAATGCAACAACAAGTAATACCAGTGCAATTGCAAATTTACTTAAGCCGGCTTCTGCTTCAGGCGGATGCAGACGATCCTCATCTGCAATTCGGACCAGCTCACCATTATAGAGTTTATAAAACTGCTCACGCTGGTTTTCATCCAGCGCACGAGTAAAATCATATACTTCTTTACGTTGTGCCAGCCCATAATCGCCTAGATGGGTATGTTTACTGAATATAGCTTGATCGAGTTTTTTACGATGCAAATCGGCAAGTTCCATAATTTGACCTGCAGTCGGAGGCATATCAAATTTCACACCATCTAAAGTTCTTGTCATCATGGCCTTCTCCTTATTGTTTGCTATCCATTTACAATGTAGCTTAATAATATTTATAGTTGTGTATAGTTTAATCAGTTAAACTATAACTGAAGTAAACGAATAAAATCGAATAGTTGACTTTTCCATTATTTTGTAATATTAGTTTAACAATACTAATTTATATTTGTATTTAGACTAAATAGTCTATCCTGTAATCATAATTAAAATTAAGGAGTTTTTATATGATACATCAACTCTCTCAACACGATCTGGAACATCTGTACGCAGATGCCGTGAATACCATTCAATCGCAAATGAACTTTGCTGATGCGGTAACACAGCTTGAAGAAGCCGCTCGTGCTGGCCATGGTAAAGCAGCGCTTTTTTTAGCAGAACTTTATTATCAAGGTTTCCGTGTAGAACGAGATTCACTCAAAGCCCAGTACTGGCAGAACATGGCCACCATGCAAGCATAAAGAAACGTCACCTAGGTGGCGTTTTTTTATGCCCTTTTTTCAATAAGTAGCAATCAATACATATTTTCTTACGAATCCTTGCAAAGCTGAAACAGTAATTTCATATAAAGTTTCTAGAATAGAGCCTGAACTCCAATAGCACTTTATTCTAATGAAACCACGAAAAATTATTCAATTTGATCCGATCTGCAAAAACTTTCTGTTAAAGATCACGATGCTTAAATCTTTGATGAATTGTGGCGAGCTATGGGGCGCATATCACCAAGGCTGGGCGATGATGCGTGACCAGGAAGATTGTATCTTTCCATTCTGGCTCAATCCGCTGGATGCCAAAAATTATGCCCAGCAGCATTGGCCGGATTACATTCCACGTAAAATCAATTCTGAAGATTTTGAAAATGCGTTATTGCCGACCCTGTCGCGACTGAATGTTACGCCAGCGCTGTTCAACACCAATGGAACCAAACTCAAACTGACTGCTGCACAGATGCGTCATCTGTTTTTTTCGCAACAAAGACTGCACATTGCTTAAATAACATGCTATTTATAAAGACTAAAACCTAAACACTTAGAGATGTTCAGGTTGAATACATACTCTAGGATTAATAATAAATTAACCAATAAGGATGATTAAGCATGACCAATGTGGCACAGGTGCTCAGTGAAAAAATGCATCAAGCTATTTATACCATCCGTCCAGATTCTACCGTTTTAGAAGCCATCACCTTGATGGCGGATAAAGGAATCGGGGCGCTTGTGGTAACCCATGAAGACAACGTGGTGGGGATTTTGTCAGAGCGGGATTACACTCGTAAAATCGCGCTGATGCAAAGAACCTCATTCGACACCACTGTTAATGAGATCATGACCTCTAAAGTGATTACCGTAAATACAGCTACTAGCGTAGAAGACTGTTTATCTCTGATGACTGAACGCCACCTACGCCACTTACCCGTGGTCGAACATGAAAAACTGATCGGTCTGATTTCAATTGGGGATTTGGTCAAGGCCGCCATGGATGACCAACGTAAATTGATTGAACAGTTACAGCAATATATCTCAGGTTAAAACATCATCTAGCTTTCTCTAAGGCATTTGAAGATCACTTAAGTGACACCAAGATAAAGTTTTATATCTGATGCATAAAAAATCCCGGTACGTGTATCGGGATTTTTTTATATGAACATTCTGAATAAAATCAGTTTAGACCTAATTTTTCTGCGACGTAATCTGAGTCTTTATCACCACGACCCGATAAGTTGACCACAATTTTGGTATCTTTTGGCAATTTACCCGCTTCACGAATTGCCCAAGCCACCGCATGCGAACTTTCTAGTGCAGGCACAATCCCTTCTACACGGGACAAGGTCATAAATGCATCCAGACATTCCTGATCGGTTGCAGTCGTATACTCAACCCGACCCAAATCTTTAAGCAAGCTATGCTGCGGCCCCACACCCGGATAATCCAGACCAGAAGCAATTGAATGCACTGGTAAAGGTTCGCCTTGTTCATCTTCTAGCACATAACAGGCCATCCCGTGTAACTGGCTCGGCTTACCCAAAGTTAATGTTGCTGAGTGCTTGTCAGTATCCAGACCATGACCTGCCGGCTCAACGCCTACCAGTTTCACATCTGGTTCATTTAAAAATGCAGTGAATGCGCCCACTGCATTAGAACCGCCACCGACACAGGCAACGACATAATCAGGATTTGCACCAAAACGTTCATTGGCCTGAACTTTAATTTCATCACCAATAATCGACTGAAAATCACGAACCATCATCGGAAATGGATGCGGTCCAACCACCGAACCGATAGCATAGATGTAATTTTTCGGATCTTTCAAATATTCTTCAAAAGCACTGTCGACTGCATCTTTGAGTGTGGCTGTACCGCGAGTCACAGAAATCAGCTTGGCACCCAGAATTTTCATCTTGACGACGTTTGGATGCTCTTTTTCGATATCCACCTGCCCCATATGAATTTCACACGGAATACCCACCAAGGCACATGCAGTTGCCAAAGCAACACCATGCTGGCCGGCACCAGTTTCTGCGATGACTTTGGTCTTGCCCATATATTTGGCCAGTAGTGCTTCACCTAGGCAATGATTAATCTTGTGCGCGCCAGTATGGTTCAGATCTTCACGTTTCAAATAAATCTGGGCTCCACCGAGCTGTTCAGAAAGACGTTTGGCATGAAATAGTGGACTTGGACGACCGACATAATGAGCAAATAGGTCTTTCAATTCATTCTGAAATTCTTCAGTCTGACGAATTTCCTGATAGGCCACATTAATATCATCCATGGCCTGTTTCAGATCGGGTGGAATAAACTGACCGCCATATTGACCAAAAAAACCCTCTTCATTGGGTAAGGCAATACCATTAATTTGATGAGTCATAATCATGCCCGAGATTTTAAATAAAAGATAATGAGTGACTTTATACTAGAATAATTTGTTTTAAATCACTAATAACTCCAACTAAAGTCACTTATAGATAAATGGAATTAACGCGCCAGATATTTAGTCATGTCTTCAATGCCTTTTAATGTCATTGGAAACATATGATTTTCAAATATTTGCTGGATCAGACCAATCGTATGGGTGTAATGCCAGTATTTTTCTTCTTCAGGATTCAGCCAGGCGGTTTTATTAAAATGCTGACGCAGACGCTGCAACCAGACTTGCCCAGCCTCATCATTCATATATTCAACAGAACCACCGACAGAATTCAGCTCATACGGTGCCATACTGGCATCTCCGACCACAATCACGCGATAATCGCGACCATAGGTATTGAATAAATCCCAGGTGTTCATACGTGAACTGGAACGGCGAATATTGTCTTTCCAGACATAGTCATACAGACAGTTATGAAAATAGAAATATTCCAGGGTCTTGAATTCGGTTTTCGCAGCACTAAACAGCTTTTCACACTGGGCAATATGCGCATCCATCGAACCGCCAACATCAAATAGCATCAGTACTTTGATGCGGTTACGACGCTCCGGCACCAGTTGTACATCCAGAATCCCCTGCTTGGCAGTTTCACGAATTGTCCCGTCAATATCCAGCTCTTCGGCTGCACCCTGACGGGCAAATTTTCGTAGACGGCGCAATGCCATCTGCATCTGGCGGCTACCCAAAATCTGTTCATCATCCAGATTGCGGTATTGACGCTGCTCCCACACTTTCACCGCAGAACGCTTACGCCCCGGCCCGCCAATACGCACACCTTCAGGATGATCGCCATAGGCACCAAAGGGTGAAGTGCCACCGGTACCAATCATCTTGTTGCCGCCCTGATGTTTTTTATGCTGTTCGCGCAGACGCTCTTCTAGCATTTTCATCAGTTCTTCCAGCGATCCGGCTTTTTTCAGCTCTTCACGCTGCTCCGGGGTCAAATGCTTTTCCAGCAACTCCAGATCAAACCAGTCTTTGGGCAGCTTATGCACCTGATTTAGCAGCTCATCCAGATCAAAGGTCGCGATACCATCAAAATAGTCTTTCATGGCGCGATCGAACTTGTCGAAATAGCGCTCGTCCTTGACCATTATAGTTTTGGCAAGCTGATAGAACTCGTCCTGATCGGCAAACACCAGACCTGCAGCAACCGCCTGATTCAAATCAATCAGCTCACGGGTCGATACCGGCACGCCGTATTTGCGTAAGGTATAAAACAGTCGCACGAACATGCGTGTTTCTCCCTTAACGACGTGACATAAATGCTAGACGTTCAAGCAATTGTACATCTTGCTCGTTTTTAATTAATGCGCCATATAATGGTGGTATGGCTTTAGATTTATCAGTATTGCGCAGAATATCTTCCGGCATGTCGTCAGCCATGAGCAGGCTGAGCCAGTCAATCAATTCAGACGTTGAAGGTGGTTTTTTCAAACCCGGAATCTGGCGTAGTTTGAAGAATACCTGCAAAGCTTCATTCACTAATGTGGTCGAGATATTGGCAAAATGCACATCGATGATTTCACGCATGGTGGCTTCATCCGGGAATTCGATGTAATGGAAGAAGCAACGACGCAGGAATGCATCAGGTAATTCTTTTTCATTATTTGAGGTAATGATCACGATTGGGCGCTGAGTTGCCGTAATGGTCTCGCCAGTCTCGTACACATAGAACGACATTTTATCGAGTTCATGCAGCAAGTCATTTGGAAACTCGATGTCTGCCTTATCAATTTCATCAATCAACAGGACACAGCGCTCTTCACTGGTAAATGCTTCCCACAATTTGCCCGGCTTGATGTAGTTCTTGATGTCATAGACACGGTCATCACCCAACTGGCTATCGCGCAAGCGCGATACTGCATCATATTCATACAGACCTTGCTGTGCTTTGGTAGTAGACTTGATGTGCCAGGTGATCAGTTCCAAACCCAGACTTTCTGCAACTTGCTCGGCCAGTAAAGTCTTACCTGTACCCGGCTCCCCTTTGACCAGCAACGGTTTTTGCAAACTGCGTGCAGCTTTCACCGCAAGTTTTAAACTGTCAGTCGCGATGTACTGATCGGTACCTGAAAATTGTTGAATATCAGCAGACATGATTGAACCTTATTTTTTACTTACAGCGGTGAACTTTTCTCGTGAACACGAATATTGCTTTTGTTCGACACATAAGTCGACCAGCAATAGCCAATCACAGATCCGATCCCAATGACAAATAAAATAAGTGACGCATTAATCCAAACCAGGGATTGCTCTTTGGTNNCAGAATGGCAAAGGCCACAATCCACAAAAAACCGCCCATAGGTTTAGGTAGACGTTTGGTTACGCCATACCAGCACCATAAAGCAATCAGGCTGCCGAGCAAATAAACTGCTACGGCAATGCTCTGTTCAGGAATTGAGTCTAATACAGCCACATAACCATTCATTTCACAACTCCTGAATTAACATTAAGCACCGCGTAAACCTTCTGGTGCGACCGCATTTGGATCAATCAAGCCCTCTGGCGGCATTTGCAGGAAGAAACCGCGAGTTTCAATAGAATCCATAACATGCAAGACATTGGCACGTGCCAGTTTACGTGATTCACTTAATTCAAGATGCATGACAAAAGTCGCACGTCCAAATGCTGCCTGTACTGCTTCAGTTAATACACTTAAAGGCTCGAATGTTTCAGCTTCGCTTTCATTCGCAGGACGCGCCACATACAGATACATTTCACTTTTTTTGCTGGATTTGTAGATAGACACTTGCATATTTCAAACGACTTTTCTGGAAAAACAACCGCAAGGATACATCAAAAAAAAGACAGAAACATTAGCCACGTCTCATGCATCAGTCGTGATTTTGTATAATTGCTTTTTCTTTAACCAATCCTGCAACCAATCACTCGCTGACTTTCATCTGGGTAGACAGATAAGATTCATCCTGATGCAATACCTGAATCAGTGGCTGAGTTAATAACTCATAGCGCCANNGAGGTTTCATTGACGACATTCTGAATAATTGAATCAATTTTTTCGCCGATATCTTTGGAAGAATGGCGAATTGGACGTGCCAGACGTAAAGGCCAGTTTGCCGGCTCCGGCAGGAATTTCAGTAAATCTAAAATGGTTTTGCCATGCTCACGAACCACATTCGAACGAATGTCTTTCACATGACTCAGCTGGAAATTATTGCGCGGGAATTTTTCCACCAGATCAATCATGCTGGCATTTTTCAAAATGAAACTGCGTGGCTGATTCAGTGCTTTGGCAATCTGATCACGCCAAACCATTAATTGCTGCAATTGCATCAGCTGACGGCGTGAATGCCGGTAATTGCCGACATCCTGATACAACAAGGCAGTTGGGGTATCTTCGCCAATTTCCTGAGTCAGAAAACGGCAATCTTGCAAGGCAAAATCCAGCAGATCTTTCGAATCCAGATCCTGTTTAATTTTCTCTGACAGTTGCACCAGATAATGCACATCATTGGCAGCATAGAGCAACTGTTCGGAACTGAGTGGACGCGCCAACCAGTCAGAACGGGTCTGGTCTTTTTCGATATCGACTTCCAGCATCTGCTTCAATGCATTTTGATAGCTGACTTGCAGACCATGCCCCAAAAATGACATGCCAACCTGAGTGTCAAATACATTACTCAGCGATTTCTTCTGGGTATAGTGATAGATCAGGTCGATATCTTCACTACAAGCGTGAAAAATATTCTGCTGTGCGTTAAAAATTTTATTAAGGAACTCAGTCAGATCCAGCGTGGTTCCATCCAACAAATAGACCTTGTTGTCTACGTTAATCTGAAAAACACCCAGCTTAGGCCATAAGGTATCAACCTTGATAAACTCGGTATCCAGCCCATACACTGAATTCTGATCCATCAGCTTCAGTACATGAGTTAAGTCGTTTTGATGTTGAATAAATTGAAACATAGAACTGAGTCTAAGATTAGATTCTCGATAGATCCATATTAACTGATCTATAGAATTTTTGTATAAAAAATAACGTCAATTCTGCCCTATTTCCTAAAAAATGGCGCTTACTTATCAGGATTTATATTCTAATTAATATCTTTTTTATATTAAAACTAACAAGATATTTAAGCTTAGCTTACTTCATGCGCATCCGGTTATGTACTGCCTGACTCAAGGTATGACTGTCGACATATTCCAGCTCACCACCTTGTGGTACGCCCTGGGCAATTCGGGTCATCTGGATCGGCAAATGCTTACTGGCCTCAACCAGATAATGCGCCGTAGCCTGACCTTCTACCGTGGCATTGGTTGCCAGAATCACTTCTTTCACCTGACCATTGGCCAAACGATGCAATAAGTACGGAATACCGATTTCTTCGGGACCAATACCATCCAGTGGCGATAAATGTCCGCCCAATACATGATATTTACCTCTGAAACTACCACTTTGCTCAATCGCCATGACATCTGCAGGTGATTCCACTACACAGAGCAGTTCATCATCACGATCCAGAGAGCTGCAAATATTGCAGACTTCGTCTTCGGTCAGAGAATGACAGACTGAACATTCATGAATGTGATTGGTTGCCTCAGTCAGCGCATGTGCCAGACCAATAGCACCCTCACGATTTTTCATGATCATATGCAATGCCATACGTTGAGCCGATTTTGGCCCAACGCTTGGCAAAATGCGTAATGCTTGAACGAGTTGATCAAAACGATCACTAAACATTGCGCATTCTTCCTTAGAACATACCTGCAAGACCAGGCGGTAAACCCATGCCTGAGTTCGCTGCTTTCATTCTTTCGTCAGATACCACTTCTGCCTGACGTGCTGCATCATTCATTGCAGCTGCAATCAGGTCCTCGATCATGTCTGGATCATCCTGAAGTAATTCAGGATTGATTTCGATACGCTTCACTACGTTACGGCAAGTCATGGTTACTTTCACCAGACCGCCACCCGCCTCGGCATGCACTTCAGTTTGCGCAAGCTCTTCTTTGGCTTTTTTTACGTTGTTTTCAACTTCTTTCTGCATGCGCTGAGCTTGCTGCATCAACATGTTAATGTTCATAAATATCTCCGAACATAAATTTATAAAATTAAATCAGGTCTAAACCGCGACGAATATCCTGGATAATATCACCAATCTCTTCCAAACCAACAGATACGCGAATTAAACCTTCACGAATACCAGCGGCTTCTTTGGCTTCAGGCGACAATTTACCGTGTGTCGTGGTCGCCGGATGGGTAATAGTCGATTTTACATCGCCCAGATTGCCGGTAATCGAAATAAACTGGGTATTGTCAATGACAGTCCACGCTTCCTCACGGCCACCTTTGACTTCAAAAGACACAATACCGCCAAAACCGCTCTGCTGTTTTGCTGCCAGTTCATGACCGACATGCTCAGGCAGGCCCGCATAATATACTTTTTCTACTTTTGGATGCTGATTCAAAAATTCAGCCAGTTGCTGAGCACTTGCTGAATGTTCACGCATACGCAAACGTAGTGTCTCCAAGCCTTTCAGGAAGACCCAAGCATTGAATGGGCTCATTGACGGGCCTGTGGTACGCACGTAGCCGAAGATTTCTTCTAGTAACTTGTGATTACCTACGACAGCACCACCCAAGGCGCGGCCCTGACCATCCAGATATTTAGTCGCAGAATACACTACCAGGTCTGCACCAAATTTGATTGGTTGTTGTAACACCGGTGTACAGAAGCTGTTATCAATCGCCAGTAAAGCATCATTGGCATGCGCAATATCAGCGAGTCCCTGTATATCGGCTACTTCCGCTAAAGGATTCGATGGAGATTCAACAAAGAGAATTTTTGTTTCAGGCTTGATGGCATTTTTCCATGCATCAAGATCGGTCAAATCAACGAAATCAACGCTGACGCCAAATTTTGCGACATATTTTTCAAACATGGAAACCGTAGAGCCGAAGACAGCACGTGAACAGATCACATGATCACCCGCTTTTAAAAAAGCCATCATCACTGCCATAATGGCTGCCATACCCGAACTGGTGGCGACGGCGCGCTCTGCACCTTCAAGTGCAGCTAGACGCTTTTCAAACATGGCAACGGTCGGATTGGTAAAGCGAGAATAGATATTGCCCGGTTCCTGGCCTGAGAATTTAGCTGCGGCTTCTGCAGCATTTTCATACACAAAAGACGATGTTAGAAAAATCGGTTCGCCATGCTCACCTTCAAAAGTGCGGGTATGACCGGTACGAATGGCTAAAGTTTCTAATTGGTAAGAAATATCGTCTTGCTGGCTCATCGCTTTACCTCAGCCCTCAGGCTGCCTTTTGTAAAAATTTGCCAACATTTTGAGCGCCTAAGCTATTTCAGGTCAAGGCATAATAAGCGATTATTGCTTAGACTTCGATCAATCCTCCCGCGGATACGGATATTTTATTTACATGATTCAGTTAAAACAAAACTTTCAGCGCCAGCAAAAAAAATTGAAACACCTCAGCACCCGGGTGTTTAATGCCTCCTCACTGATCCTGTCGCAAAAAACCCCTTTTGAATATATTGCCGGCACCGAGTTTTGCAAGATTCGTTATTACGCTTCACCCGAAAAAAAATATAAGGAGCCTCTGGTTTTTATCGCACCCTTGGCGATTAATATGGATATCTATGATCTGTATCCTTATCGCTCTCTGGTCAAGCATTTTCAGCATAGCGGTTTTGATGTCTATCTGGTGGAATGGAAACGCTTTAACTTTAAGCATCGTCACCTGAATTTTTTATCTTTTATCGATGCCGCCATTCCTCAATCCATTGAAACCATCTGCAAGCATTCGGGCAGTCAGTTCATTTCCTTGCACGGCTGGAGTATGGCGGGCGTGTTTGTCACGCTCTATACCGCCTTGCATTCGCCTGAACATGTCAAGAATCTGATCGTGGTGGGCAGTCCTATCGACAGTTATGCGTCAGGACGTGTCGGCAAACTTTTTTCTACGACCAATAAACTGATTTCTAAAAATAAGAATTTGCAACAAGCCATTCATCAAGGACTGATCCCGAAGCAATATATTCATACGCCGGGTATTGTAAATGCCTTGGGCTTCAAGTTACTCGATCCGATCGGCTGGCTCAAAAGCCAGAAGCAGTTTTTGCTGAATCTGGATCATGTCGAAGACGTCTATGAACATGCCACCATGGGAAATTTCCTGAACAAGATGATTGATTATCCAGGTGGGATTAATCAGGACATGGTGCTGCATTTATGGCTGCAAAATCCTTTAAAACAGGGTTCTATCACTTTGGATGGCCGTGTCGTTGATCTTAAAAATATCAGCTGTTCCCTATTGGTAGGTGCAGGTCAAACCGATCAGATTGTCACAGAACAGTCGGCTAAGCCTTTGATGGAATTGACAAGTAGCCAGGATAAGACGTTTACTCTTATACCGGGTGGTCATCTTGGACTAATGTCGAACCAGAAAACGGCCAATACATTCTGGCCCAAAATGACGACCTGGCTGGTGCAGCGCTCTACACGTCTTGATGCTTAGTGTAGATTCCCCGCACCAGAAAAAATATTAAATAGCTTTAAACATATTCAGAGGGTACAGCATGATTCAGTCAGTGGCATTTATCGGCCTAGGTGCAATGGGTTTTCGTATGGCAGCACATTTACCCAAGCAGTTTGATACGGTCTATGTCTGGAACCGCAGCTTTAACAAGGCAGAGCAACATGCGGCTGAATATGGCACCCAAGCCGTCACACTTGAACAGGCCGTACAGGCAGATGTAATTTTTTCTTGCCTGCCAACTAGCGCTGACGTTGAACGACTTCTGGAAAATCTGTCGTTTAAATCCGGTTCAGTCTGGGTCGACTGCACCAGTGGTGTACCGGATTCTGCCCAAAAACTGGCAGTACAACTGGCTGAACATGGGGTAATCTTTCTGGATGCACCGGTCAGCGGTCAAACCATTGGCGCTGAAAATGGNNGGTGAATCTGGCGCGGGTTTTGCAGTGAAAGCCGTAAATAATATGTTAATGGCTGTAAACCTGTGTGCCGTCGCAGAAGGCTTTACTACACTAAAAGCGCATGGGGTAAACTTGCATGAAGCGCTGGATTGTATTAATGCTTCAAGTGGTAAAAGCATGGTGACTGAAACCGTTTTGCCGCAGCGTATTTTAAACCGCAGTTTTCCTGTAACCTTTGCCCTGCCACTCTTGGCCAAAGATACAGGCATTGCAATCGACCTTGCGCGTGAAGCCAAAATTTCTGCGCCTGTGCTCTCGTTGACCCAGAATCTGATTCAAGCGGCCAGCGATCTGTCGGATAAAAACAGTGATTTTTCCAGTGCTGTGAAAATGTATGAATCATGGAGTAATATTACCATCGAGTAATATCTCGCCATTGAATAATGATAACGAAACCTCATATTGTGACTAGTAGGCAGGCACATATAGTGGATAACCCAGAGGAAACTCTCATGAAGAAATTTTCTGTTGCAGCATTGATTGGCTTTGCAACTTTGTTCGGGGCTTCAACATCGGTTCTTGCATCTGAACAAGAGTGCAAAAAATTAAAAAATGATCATGACGTGATTTATGCGTCTAAAGGTTTCTGTTTCAAAGATCCTGAAGCAAAAGCCAAGTTTGGTAATGACAATTGCTATACAACCAAGCCAAAATTCTCGGAAAAAGAGCAACAACGTCTTGACGCGATCAAAGATCGTCAGAAAGAATTGAACTGTAAATAATTCAGTTTAATGACGCTCAAGGAATATACTTATGACTTATGATGATCAGAATATTTTTGCACGAATTCTACGCGGTGAACTTCCTGCGATAAAAGTGTATGAAGATGACCAGGTTCTTGCATTTATGGACATCATGCCTCAGGCAGAAGGTCATACTCTCGTGGTTCCGAAAACTCCGGCGATCACTTTACTGGATCTACCCCCTGAAGCTGCAGCCTATACGATTCAGATCGTACAGAAAGTTGCAAAAGCCATTGAAAAAGGTTTAGGTGTGGACGGTATCGTGCTGATGCAATTATCAGGGGCCGCAGCGGGTCAGACCGTACCACACGTACATTTCCATCTGGTTCCTACCTCTTTGCACAATCTGGGCAAACATGCAGCACAAATGGGCGACCAGGAAAAAATTAAAGCGCTGGCTGAGAAAATTAAAGCTGCCCTTTAAGCTATTCTTAATACCTAAAAATGGAGCCTCGGCTCCATTTTTTATGTCTAATGTATTTCACTCTTGATTAAGCCAATAAAATATCAGTAAAAGTCACCTAGCCTATTTTTAAGTTTTGCAGCAAACACCGAGCTTAGCTGTATTTGCATCAATCCTGCTTACCCCACTCATAATCCTATAAAAAATAAGACAATGATTGTCTTTAATATTTCTGAAATATTTCCTTAATCATATTGACTTATTTGTAATGAATACTTGGCACCAATAGAGCAGTAGATGTTTCAAAACAATACTGAAACTTGTTTTTAAGACGATGAATAAAAAAGTCTTTATTGGAGCAACACATGAAAAAAACGTTATCTGCATTAGCAATCGGGGCAACAATTTTAACACCAGTGATTGCAGCTGCTGCTGATGTTAAAGTGTATGGTCGTGCACACGTTTCTTTAGATTATCTGGATGATGGCCAGGATTATAATGAAGTAGGTCTTTCTTCAAACTCTTCACGCCTAGGCTTTAAAGCTGAACAAAAACTAGAAAATGGTATGACCGTATTTGGTCAAATCGAACAGGAAATTAACTTTGCAAGTGGTTCTGCAAATGACGATGTTGAATTTGCAACTCGCGATACTTTTGTTGGTTTAAAAGGTGATTTCGGTCAAGCGCGTATCGGCCGTTTTGACAGCCCATTCAAAGTAGCACGTGGCCCTGTCAACTTCTTTGGTGATATGGTCGGTGACGTTCGTAACGTCACGCGTGTAGGCAACCTGCGTTTTGATGAACGTAATGCCAATACCATTGAATATAAATCACC
>DFCG01000036.1:19690-20548 GCA_002367455.1 Acinetobacter sp. UBA3060
CTGGCAATCGGACTTGAGCACCGTTTAGATCCAACAGTCCGCATTTATGGCAACATAGCAACTGTACTAAATGATGAAAACTCAAACCTTACTCCTTGGGCACAAGGTCGTACCAATACTGTAGGTGGCGTACGCGGTGAAGACAGTCTAGGACTTTCCCTAGGCATGCGTTACGACTTCTAAGTCCAGTCTCCCTCACAAAGCTTAAAAAGAACATGCCTCCAGCATGTTCTTTTTTTGGTGTGTTTTTTATCAATATAAATATGGTGAGAATGATTGTGACACTGATATTCAACCCTTATAAAACCAACCAATTTAGTTTGATTAATTTTATTCTTCATTTTAAAACCAAGCACTTTAATCAGATTAAAAAAATAGAAAAAACATTAATCCAACTAAAATAATCTACATTTAAATATATAAATATAAGCATTTTAGTCGGATTTAAAAACCAATAAAATTACATAAAATAATAAAAAGTATTTAGAATAAATTTTAACTCATATAAATATATATTTATTATTTTCAAATACTTATAAATATATATTTATTTAAGCTGTATCATCTATTTATTTTTTAGTTACAATAGATTAATAATATATAACAAGTCATATAACAGGCTTAGTCGAATGAGCTTAGTTCCCAAAAATCTAAACCAGAAAGTGGTTAGAGAAATAACTGCTATTTTAATTATCAAGGTTATTTTACTGATGGTAATTAAAAATATCTGGTTTGATGCGCCTACGATTCCTAAAAATTTTGATAACCAAGTCGCCGAGCGTATCGCCGGCAATCCTTCCCAAATCCAGGAGACACGTTGATGATTTCTGAAAGCGTGGTCGATCTCTCGCGGTTCCA
>DFCG01000036.1:20641-21165 GCA_002367455.1 Acinetobacter sp. UBA3060
TGCTTGCCATTATGGAAACCACCTATGTGATTTCCGGCAAAGAAATCTATAAAGACATGACCAAGTTCTGGGGAAAACTGTTTGGTATTAACTTTGCCTTAGGGGTAACCACCGGCCTGACCATGGAGTTCCAGTTCGGAACCAACTGGGCGTATTACTCGCATTATGTCGGTGATATTTTTGGTGCACCGCTGGCGATTGAAGGTTTGATGGCCTTCTTCCTTGAATCAACCTTTATTGGCTTGTTCTTCTTTGGCTGGGATCGCCTGTCCAAAGTGCAACATCTGGCAGTGACCTGGCTGGTGGCTTTAGGTTCGAACATGTCCGCACTCTGGATTCTGGTCGCCAATGGCTGGATGCAAAACCCGGTCGGTTCGGCATTTAACTATGAAACCATGCGTATGGAAATGGTGGACTTTGCTGCATTGATCTTTAACCCGGTAGCTCAGGTTAAATTTGTGCATACCGTATCTGCCGGTTATGTCACAGGTGCCATCTTCGTACTGGCTATTTCAAGTTACTAC